>CAZZYE010000336.1:0-7686 GCA_964658145.1 uncultured Stigonema sp. | reverse complement strand
GGGCGCGGAAACCGCGCCCCTACGGTAAGGTGGTCTACCCAAATGAATATTGCGCCTAACTTATAAAACCTTCACCTCATCGGTATTTGGGGAATCATAATATATCCTAAATTTATCTGGCGCTTTTACCTCAGCATGTGTTGACTGAGGCATTAATTGCATATTATTTTGCATTGCCTGCATCTGCAACATCATCCCCCTAAGTTGTTTTTGCAACTCTTCAAACTCTAATGGTGTGATTACTGTTTGATTTACTTCACCTACGACAGCAGTTTCTTTCGTATAGCCAAGGAAAGTTTGGGCTGAAGCAAATGTGGACGCGGCAGTAACAGCTGTAATCTCATTGGTGTTTTTTTTAGCCGCATTGCGATTTGCAAGATTTAGTGGCGGTTGATGGACTTGAGGTGGAGTTTGCGCCACAACAGGTTGAGATATACTTATGGGGAAGGTTGTTGTATTTATAACTTGTTCAAAAGGCACTTCGTCATCCAGAAAATTGTTTAATCCAGTAACTTGTAGTCGAGTCTCTGAAAGTTTGAGTTCCTTGAGTAATTCATCCTTTTCCTGCAGGTGTTTTTCTAAAATAGATAACTGCTGCTCAAATTCTGCCCCTTTTCGAGAAGAATTTCGCCATCCACAGACAGCAGTAGCAGATATCCCAGCCCCTAAACTGAGGGCAGTTGCAAATACTACGTAAGGAGTAGCAATATCTCTCAGTCTGCCGGAAAAAAAAGGTTCTTCCTGAAATTTGATGCCAATTTGCTTGTCTCCCAGTACAGCAAGGGGTATTGTCATCGCTGAGAAAACCGCAATAGAAGCTATTGCAGGTGGCAGAAAAAATTTTGTTAGTGCAGATAGAGACATATTTTTTTAAAAGTTGAATTAGTTATCAAAAAAGACAATGGGTAGATTACAGCAGCCCGTTTACCGCTTGTAAAATATAGCAACTCTTGCTTTTTAGCGGTCAGTGAATATGTTTACTGCCTTAGTATCCAATTTATTATCTATATTAACCATTTCAATGTAAAAGTCATGAAGAGGTAAGTAAAATAATTAAATTTTTTGTAAATTTAGAAACTAGATGACATTTTATGAAACCAGCATATTAAAAGCATTTAGACAAATTAACTAAATGATATTACTAGTATATTTGCTACTAATAAAACACAAAAAACTTTACTTTTAATCTACGTATCTTAAATAATACCTAAAAATTAGGTATTATTTATTAATTTGAAAACAAAAAATCGAGACTTTATCTTAATTAAAAATTTATACTTACGTAATTGTGCTGCTACGTATAAGTAGGCAGACACATTTGTTTTCAATATAGAGCAGTAAGCGACATTGGTGTCAACTAATAGGTAAATCTTGAAAATGCGAGTTCTCGTTTGGGCTGCTGCCTCCGACTTTAAAAGGAGGCAGTCGCAATGAAAAAAATTTCACCACCAAGCAATGAAAATATTCTTTCCCCACTACGCCCAACGGGAGCGCAGATCCTGCAGGAGGGTTTCCCTCCTGAGCGGGCTGTCTCACCAGTCGCCTACGGAGGGAGACACTCGTGTCGGCGCTCTGGCTCCCCTACTCCCTACTCCCCATTTTCAAGTCAGCAGCCCACTGTAATGCATTCCCAAAGCAAAGTGGGAACGAGAAAGGTCTGGAACGATCATTAATAAGGGGTTTGGCGCGATTGTTAACCCTAATGGATACGCGATCGCCCAACCCACAAGGAAAACAACTAAGATTATGGAGCGGGCAATCCTTTCCACCCGATTTTTAGTTTATTTGTGCCTACCACTCATTTACTCCTTGGACGCTACAAGATTACCTATAATCTTTCTGGGCGTCCTTGGCGTCCTTGGCACGGCAGTTCAGATCGCCGGAAGTCGGCGCTCTGCCTGCCTCGTCTTGGCGGTTCGTAAAAAAATAATTTTCGTTCGCCACCAGAGTAGTGAGTACCAAGGTTACTCACCTTTTGACTCATAATGACCACCGATCTACTATAATTGCGCTGTAAAGGCTCACCTATTACCTGCATTCTCTGAAGCTCCAGTTAGAGTTTCAGCAAGTAGACTTTGTGGGCTGAGGGTTTTTTCTGCTTTCGGGAACCCCATTGGTGGGAAAAACTTTTGGGAATATTTTTCCGTTTTATACTAACATGGCAATATAGATGCTATATTAGTAAATCTAGTAGTGTGTTTAAATAATTAATAATCTTTCTGGAATTGATCGTGGCGAATACAAAGTCTGCTCTTAAGCGCGCCAATATCGCAGAACGCAATCGGCTGCGTAATAAAGCTTACAAATCAGCAGTGAAAACGCTGATGAAGAAATACTTTACAGCTGTAGAAACATATGCAGCTAAACCAGACGAAGAATTAAAGCAAGAAGTACTGGCTCGGATGTCAGAGGCATACAGCAAAATTGATAAAGCTGTAAAGCGGGGCGTTCTCCATCCTAACAACGGGGCAAGGAAAAAGTCGAAATTGGCTCAAAGACTAAAACCATTAACACAACCAGTAGAAGCAACTGCTGAATAGTCATGAATCATTAGTCATTGGTTTCGTAAATGATTAATGACTAATCACAAATGACCCCGACGGGGTGACGCTCGTTGGGAGAAGATCGCCAGTTGTCGCACTCTTCGGACTCACCCTCCTCATGCGCAGCGCACTTTCTTACGTCCGGAAACACTCGGACGTACTGCTCGCTGGCTCACCAATGACAAATGACAAAAATGCAGTTAATTGACACCCACGTTCATATCAACTTTGATATTTTCCAGGTAGATTTAGAAACAGTGCGATCGCGATGGCAACAAGAAGGTGTAGTGCGTTTAGTACACTCCTGTGTTGAGCCTGCTGAATTTTCTAGTATTCAAGCCCTAGCTCATCGGTTTCCTGAACTCAGCTTTGCCGTAGGATTACATCCTTTAGATGCTGATAAATGGAGTAACCAGACAGCAGAGCAAGTAAAATGTTTAGCTGGTTCTGATTCTAAAGTAGTCGCAATTGGGGAAACTGGACTGGATTTTTACAAAGCACATAATTATGAACAACAGCTAATGGTGTTTGAAGCACAGCTTGAGATGGCGACAGAACTGAGTTTACCAGTGATTATCCACTGCCGCGATGCGGCAACACATGTAAGAGAAGTCCTGCAAAAATGGCATAACCATCATGGAGATCGTGTCCGAGGCGTGATGCACTGCTGGGGTGGAACGCCGGAAGAAACCCAATGGTTCCTCGATTTAGGCTTTTATATTAGCTTTAGTGGAACTGTGACCTTCAAGAGTGCCAAACAAATCCAAGATTCGGCTGCTATGGTCAGAAGCGATCGCCTGCTCATTGAAACAGACTGCCCTTTCCTAGCACCAGTTCCCAAACGGGGCGAACGGCGCAACGAACCTGCATATGTTCGTTATGTAGCTGAACAAGTAGCCCGACTGCGGGGAGAAACAGACGAAGCGATCGCCGCTCTCACCACCCAAAATGCCTGTGAATTATTTGGCTTGGCACTATAAACTGTACATAAATCTTCACGTCATGGAGTTGCTTTAAAAAAATAAAATTTGAGGTAGTCAAAAATATGGTAATATTATTTCCTCCAAAAAAGGTTTGCTTGCGTCATAATGTTTAAGGAAGCGACCATAAACTCCTATGCGTTAGTTGGGATACCATCCACTTGACCATCCTCCTATCTCTACAAACGGATGCTCTTCATCCAGTATATTTACCCCTGTCAACTGAGGTTGAGCTAAATCTTTGCTGCTATGTCGCGGCTCCATTTTCACATATAGAAAATCATTAAACGTAATTGCCTTGTGATCGCTGCCCGCAAACATCCAGAACAGACAGATAAAGAACAAGCTTAGGGGATTACCTTAGTACTTTAGGATACTTTAAAGTTGAGTAAAAATACAAATACCGCATTCCCAGACAACTTAAGAAATGCGAAGGTGAAGTAACGTGCTTTTTGGAGGGGTTCGTGAAAAAAGGAAAAATCATACAGCGACGGCTACAGCACGTGCTTAAAAAAAATCAGCTATTATCTCGATTTAGTCCACTTTTGCTTACGCAAGAAGCAACAAACCCTTGGACTAAATCGGTTCTGCCAAGTTTAATAGCGACCTTTGCCCGAAAGCTACCCGAAGACGGTGGTGTAAGGAGAAGTTCCCAAACAGTGACGAGTTTAACCAGGTTAACAAAGGTAGAGGCATGACTGACGAAACTATTATGGAACCCGCCTTTTTGTTGCCCGACTTGATTGAAATCCAGCGTTCTAGCTTCCGCTGGTTTTTGGAAGAAGGGCTGATAGAAGAACTTAACTCCTTTAGTCCGATCACAGACTACACAGGCAAACTAGAACTGCACTTTTTGGGTCATAACTACAAACTGAAAGAGCCAAAGTACAGCGTTGAAGAAGCCAAACGGCGAGATAGTACCTATGCCGTACAAATGTACGTCCCCACACGCTTAATTAACAAAGAAACGGGGGAAATCAAAGAGCAAGAAGTATTCATTGGGGATTTGCCTCTGATGACAGATCGCGGCACGTTTATTATTAACGGTGCTGAGCGTGTAATTGTCAACCAGATAGTGCGATCGCCAGGAGTTTACTACAAATCGGAAATTGACAAAAACGGGCGACGTACCTATTCAGCTAGCTTAATCCCTAACCGAGGGGCATGGCTGAAATTTGAAACAGACCGTAACGACTTAGTTTGGGTACGCATCGACAAAACTCGTAAGCTGAGTGCGCAAGTACTCCTGAAAGCCTTGGGGTTGTCAGACAACGAAATCTTTGACGCCTTGCGCCACCCAGAATATTTCCAAAAAACTATCGAGAAAGAAGGGCAGTTTTCCGAAGAAGAAGCCTTGATGGAGTTGTATCGCAAACTCCGTCCTGGTGAACCGCCTACAGTATTAGGAGGACAACAACTTCTAGACTCCCGCTTCTTTGACCCCAAACGCTACGACCTTGGGCGCGTTGGACGCTACAAGCTCAACAAGAAACTGCGCCTCCAAGTCCCAGACACAATGAGGGTACTCACAAGCCCTGATATTTTAGCAGCAGTGGATTACCTGATCAACCTTGAATTTGATATTGGTAACACTGACGATATCGACCACTTAGGCAACCGTCGGGTGAGAAGCGTTGGGGAGTTGCTGCAAAACCAAGTCAGGGTTGGTTTAAACCGTTTAGAGCGCATTATTCGGGAACGGATGACTGTATCCGATGCTGAGGTACTAACTCCGGCTTCTTTGGTGAACCCTAAACCATTAGTGGCAGCAATTAAAGAATTCTTCGGTTCCAGTCAGTTATCGCAGTTCATGGATCAGACAAATCCTCTGGCAGAACTGACCCACAAACGCCGTCTTTCTGCCCTTGGTCCTGGAGGTTTGACTCGTGAACGTGCAGGTTTTGCCGTGCGGGATATTCATCCCTCCCACTACGGACGCATTTGCCCGATTGAGACACCAGAAGGTCCTAACGCTGGTTTGATTGGCTCATTGGCAACCCATGCCAAGGTGAATCTGTATGGTTTCTTGGAAACTCCATTTAGACCAGTAGAAAATGGGCGGGTGCGGTATGACATCCAGCCGGTATACATGACAGCAGATGAAGAGGATGACCTGCGAGTTGCGGCGGGAGATGCACCGACGGATGAAAACGGCTACCTAATTGGACCGCAAGTCCCCGTGCGCTATCGTCAGGAATTCTCTACTACACCACTAGAACAAGTAGACTATATCGCAGTTTCTCCCGTACAAATTGTGTCGGTTGCTACCAGCATGATTCCTTTCTTGGAGCATGACGACGCTAACCGCGCACTCATGGGATCAAACATGCAACGGCAAGCAGTGCCACTGCTAAAACCAGAGCGTCCTTTGGTGGGAACGGGTTTAGAAGCACAAGGAGCGCGAGATTCCGGTATGGTGATCGTATCGCGTACCGACGGTGATGTTACCTACGTGGATGCCACAGAAATTCGTGTACGTACACGAATGCAGCCCACAGAAACGAACACCGCAAACCTCCCCACCAGTTCACTGATGAACGGGAGTGCCTCGGAAGCACCTGCCCGTAAAGAATCAACACGCGATCCGAACAGAACCCCCCATGAAATTAGGTACACCATTTCCAAGTACCAGCGGTCTAACCAAGACACCTGTCTCAACCAAAAACCCCTCGTTCGTGTAGGAGAGAAGGTCGTAGCAGGTCAGGTGCTAGCTGATGGTTCCTCAACCGAAGGTGGTGAATTGGCACTAGGACAAAATATTGTCGTTGCCTATATGCCTTGGGAAGGCTACAACTATGAGGACGCTATTTTAATTTCCGAAAAGTTGGTACAGGAAGATGTTTACACCTCAATTCACATTGAAAAATATGAAATTGAGGCTCGACAAACCAAGTTGGGACCAGAAGAAATCACCAGAGAAATTCCCAACGTTGGGGAAGACGCTTTGCGCCAGTTGGATGAACAAGGAATCATTCGGATTGGGGCATGGGTAGAAGCTGGAGATATTTTGGTTGGTAAGGTAACACCAAAGGGTGAATCGGATCAGCCACCAGAAGAAAAGCTGTTGCGGGCAATTTTCGGGGAAAAAGCGCGGGATGTCCGAGATAACTCCCTACGTGTACCCAACGGAGAAAAAGGGCGTGTAGTTGATGTCCGCTTGTTTACGAGAGAACAAGGCGATGAACTGCCCCCAGGTGCCAACATGGTAGTCCGGGTGTACGTAGCGCAGAAACGCAAAATTCAAGTAGGCGACAAAATGGCAGGACGCCACGGTAATAAGGGAATTATTTCCCGCATTCTCCCGCTGGAAGATATGCCGTACTTGCCAGATGGAACACCAGTGGATATCGTACTCAACCCCTTAGGTGTACCCAGCCGGATGAACGTCGGACAGGTGTATGAGTGTCTGTTAGGTTGGGCTGCTCACAACTTAGGAGTACGCTTTAAGCTCACACCCTTTGACGAAATGTACGGGGAAGAGTCATCCCGGACCATTGTGCACGGCAAGTTGCTTGAAGCACGGGACGAAACAGGCAAAGACTGGGTATTTGACCCGGAAAAACCAGGCAAGATCATGGTGTTTGATGGTCGTACAGGAGAAGCGTTTGACAGACCTGTTACCGTAGGTGTGGCTTATATGCTGAAGCTGGTGCATTTGGTGGACGACAAGATCCACGCCCGGTCTACAGGTCCATACTCACTGGTGACCCAGCAGCCCTTGGGCGGTAAGGCACAACAGGGTGGTCAGCGGTTTGGTGAAATGGAAGTGTGGGCATTGGAAGCCTTTGGTGCAGCTTACACCTTGCAGGAGTTGCTCACCGTGAAATCAGATGATATGCAGGGGCGGAATGAAGCGCTAAATGCGATCGTCAAAGGTAAGGCAATTCCCCGACCAGGAACACCAGAATCATTCAAAGTGTTGATGCGAGAACTACAGTCCTTGGGGTTAGATATTGCTGTACACAAAGTAGAGACACAAGCAGACGGTAGTTCCTTAGATGTGGAAGTCGATTTGATGGCAGATCAAGGAAACCGTCGCACACCTCCGCGCCCAACTTACGAATCTCTTTCCCGTGATTCGATGGAAGAAGAAGAGTAGATAGTGGTTAGTAGTTAGTGGTTAATGGCTAATTGAAGACTGGCTAATGGCTAATGGCTAATTG
>CAZZYE010000335.1:0-7731 GCA_964658145.1 uncultured Stigonema sp. | reverse complement strand
TATAGGCTGTACAGCTTGTAATGCTGGTTGAAGTGGTGGATAGGATGGTTGACGAACGAAAACTGTCCTGGGTGGAGGCGGAACTGTAAGAGTTTGACGAACTGGCTGTGGAGGCGGAGTAATTTTAGCGACTGGTGATTGAGAGGATTGGGGCGAGGTAGGCGTAGAACGTTGCCTTTGTACGTCTGGTTTAGTTTCCAGTTGTCGCCGTTGGTCTTGAAAAGCTAATTTGCCTTTGAGTTCAGCAGACTCGTCTTTTAATGGTGTGGGGGTTGGTGAAGGAGAAGGGTTAGATGCTTGTTGACGCGCAGGCTTAGGAGCAAGGAATCCAAACCAAACGAATCCCACTACTCCCATGATGGCTGCTGTTCCTGCCAGAACTGATAAGGTGCGAACACTTGGTTTTTCTGAGGTAGAACGCTCTTCGGGTTCTTCTTCGTCTTGTTTAATGCGGTATTCCTTTGTGAGTAACTCAGGAAGGTCATCGTTATATCCAGCCAGTTCTTTCTCGTCTTCTAAGGTGATTTCGTCTTTACCAAGACCCGAACTGCCTGCTTCTTCCAATATTTTCCCTGACCCATTAGTGGAGCCATTAAAACCGTTAGGCGGAGTTAATGGACTGCTAATTTCATCAGGTTCGTTGTCTAATTCATACTCTTCTGGTGATGCTTTAGTGTTCATACCATTGTGCGTATTTATTTGGGAATGAATTCAGTAATTCTGGTGATTTCTAGCCCTGCTGAGCGAGTTTCATAAGTAGGTGGGTGGGAAAAAACCCAACTATGTTAAGATAAATGAATACGGAGAATATACTTACCGAGGTGATGAATGATATGGGCGCTCGTTTAAGGGTATTCCTCACGCGTGAGCAAGACCTAACCCTGTTAAACCTGAAAACTGCGGATGTCCCACAGAAAGTTAAAGACCGAGCGGAGGTAATCAGATTAAACGCACATGGTTGGTACGTGGAGAAAATAGCTGCTCACTTTAACTGGACTGCGCAAACAGTAAGATTCGTTTTACATAAATGGCAGAAGTTTGGTATAGAAGGGTTTTGGGAATTACCAGGTCGAGGGGGAAAACCGAAGTGGAAGGAACAGGACATTGTTTTTTTGGAAGAATGCCTGAAAAAAGAACCCCGCACATACAATAGTCTTCAACTAGCGCAGAAATTAGAAAGCGATCGACAAATTAAATTGAGTCCCGACAGATTAAGACGGGTGCTCAAAAAAAGGGGATCAGTTGGAAACGTGCCAAGAAGAGCCACAAAGGAAAACAAGATCCTGTAGTACGAGCGAAGAAACAAGCAGACCTAGATATGTTGGAATTATCTGCTGCGGCGGGAGAAATAGACCTAAAGTATCTAGATGAATCAGGGTTTTGTGTGTGGAGTGAACCAGGTTACACATATTACTTCAGAGGTGAGCAAAAACGCTTAGAACAAAATAAGCGTCGTGGTCGGAGATTAAGTATTATTGGGTTTCTTCAACCTTTAATCAGCTTTGTTTACGGTCTAGTTATTGGTGGTGTTGGTCGTAAATCTTACATCCAAATGATGGAGATTGAAGCGACTGAAGCTCAGAAGACTGGACGTACCAGAGTAATTGTACAGGATAACGGACCAATACATCGATGTAAAGACGCGCAAAAGTTATGGTCCTCGTGGGAACACATGGGTTTGTACATCTTTTTTTTGCCTGCATACTGTTCGGAGATGAACCCCATTGAATTGGAGTGGCAGCACCTTAAAAAAGACGAACTATGTGGGCAAATATTCGATGATGAGTTAGACCTCGCTTACGCCGTGATTGATGGTGTCAAAGCTAGAGGAGAAAAAGGGAACTACAGTACACAACGTATTAAATTTGACTATAACTATTATAGTTAAGTTTTCGTTACATAGTTATAAATTTTTCCGCCCACCTACTTAGTAAGGAGGCAAAATAGGCACTGGTAGGGATTCTTTTTCCACCTTTTCCTACACGTACACCAGTATCGGTTTCGTTAGTACCGGGGATTTTGTTATCCCAGTTAAATGTTAATTCAGTCCAGGTTCTAACTGTATTTTGGATAACTGATGGATAACGCCAGTAGCGGTCTCTTTCAGAAACGACTAAGGTTTCACCGTTTACTAGCTGCACGAAGGTTGTTTTCCTCGCGGCAACCGTGTTAATTCGGGAAGAAACAAACAAAAGAAAGATTAAAATTAGGGCATTAAATCCTGTCAAAGCTACAAAACATAATGCCAGTAAATTTTTTGAATCAGGCAAAAGTGGAGTTTGAAATCGTTGGATTTTCATGGCATTAATTATTGTCCACTTTTAATAACTAGGGTTGTAAATGAGCCTATGGCGTTGCTGAAAACATCGATTAACTGCTTAACATTTGACGAGATTCCGTTGTATAGAGCAATTCCACCACCACCAGCAACTAGGACAGCTAAAATGGGTGCGAAAATACTGAGAAAGAATAAAAACGCTACATCAGAAGCGAGTTCTGCGCCAGATTTAACAATGACAACAGCGGCTAAACCAACGATGATGTTGTAGCCTAACTGAATACCAAATAGACTTAAAAAGCCAGTTGCCCAAGCCCAGATTGGACGACCTTGGAGGGGAAGTAGTGACAGACCCATTGCAATTGGGGAAAACAATGCCGTTAGCAGTAGTGCCGCTTCGAGTATGTTGACAAAAGCCCACTGCAAACTGTAGAGAATAAAGCGGATGATTGGTATAGCTGTTTCTCTAAAAACTCCTCCGGGGTCTGTTGTTAGTCTCACTGCATTTCTAGCAGTACCTATTACCGACCGATCCACTAAAAAATTGACGAACTGTCGTAGAGGTTCGAGTGGTCCTTTGCTTTGTTCTTCAGCCTGTTTAACAATCTCTTGAACTTGTGCCTGTTTGGATTCCCAGCATTCAATTAATTCTTGACCAACTTTAGAGCGGCACTCACTGTAGACGTTTTCTATCTGCTGTTTGGCGATGTTGCTAATTGTGACCTTGGCGATCGCGTTCTTAAATGTTAGTTCCCCTAATTGTGCTTGAAGAACTCTCTGTACTTGCAGGTATCCATAGCTTCTAGCAACGGTAACAGTTTGTGCTAAGAAATTGCCGTTACCTCCTAGAAATAAAGCAATCACAACTGGCCAGACAAACATTGCTAAAAGTTCTGACCATGATTGCTTTTCAACGATTTCCCGACCCGAAGTTAAAGTCAAGAAGACAATGCTGCCCGCTGCTAAAGTTAGACCAAGCCGGACTAGACCAATCCACAAGCCGGAATCTAACGGTTGAAGTATAGTTATCCAAAGACCATTCCAGGCTTCAGACGTTCTCCGAGCTAAGTCAATTGAGCTAGTAACAACTAATGCATCCCCTTCGACCCCTGGCTTGAGGATAGCTAAATGTTTGTGCTATGAAGTGCAACATTGCTTTAAAAGTTGTTGTCGGGATTTCAAGAATAGGGGAAGTTTATTGCTTCCCCTATATTTCTTAATAAACAGAGGAAAAACCCAATGTTGGATTATTATTGGTTGGCATCGTCAGCGCCAATTGTGCCACCGCCTGGAAGCATTAACATTCCCGCCTGTTGGCTTGCAGCATTGCCAGAGGCGGCATCTGCGCGTCTAGAGCTAGTGTTGATTGCCGCGATTTCCTTAGCTGCTTGTGCAGTTAGTACGTTATTGACTGCTCGGTCAGTCCGGGCTTGTTGTGCTTCCTTGACCAGCATTTCGTTAGTTTGAGTGTTGAGGGCGGTCTGCTGGCTGATATTCTTCATGATCCACTGAGTAACGTCTAGATTTTTCGAGTCCTCACTGAGCTGGTTACTCTTAAGAGTTGCTGTTTGCGCTGCCAATAGTTGTTGGGCGCTTTGTTCCTGGGCTTGGGTGCTAAGAGTTGCACCATTGGCGACACCAATAGCAGCAGCTCGTTCAGCTTGCTTGTTGAAGTCATCTTTAATGGCATATGAACCTTCGCCACCAATTTTGTTTTCTAGTGTCTCTGAAAGGAGATTGCCTTCGTTGCTAGCAGTTGAGGATTTCATAATGTTATCGCTCACCTGATTTAGGACTGGCACTTTAACAGCACCTAGAGTTGAAGAAAGTAGGTTGTTGAGAGAACCGAACAGGTCGTTGTGAACAAATCCAGTTACATCGCCAATGAAATTATTGGCTTGCTGCACAACATTTTGAATTGGGGCAAAGAAACTGCTGACTGTGGTTTGGTTGGCAGTTTGTATTCCCATTTTTGCAATTTGCGTACTTTTTGTTAATTGTCCTGCTTGGGTAGTTGCATCTACCGAATCTTGGGTAAAAGCAGCAGCGCGATCAGTATTTTTTATCGCACCACTCAGTGTAAGGACAATAGCTAACAAGAGCACTTTTGAGAATTTGAGAAATTTCATGGCTGTCATTCCTTAACGTGCAATAAGTTGGTCGTTTGTCTTAGTTTTTAAAGGTTCGGGTTCATTTGAATTTGACACTCGACCAATATGTGAGAACCCTTTACCCTCTTTGACAGCTGGGATATATTCTTGGGTGAAATGTTTTAATCCTTGAAGTTTGCCCTTGAGAGTGGGTGGGTATTTCGCCATGATGCGATCGCGGGCTTCGCGTTCGTTTTGGTTATTAGCAATGGAAGCCAACATCATCTCGCCAGGGTAAAATCTGGTTCGCCAAAAGCGTCCGCCTCTTTCAATCAGCCAACAGGAGTAGAGGTCAGCAGCTCTTGGCAGAAAGGCTTCAGTAGCATTTCGACTGATAATATTAGGGTCGTAACCCAAGTGACGTTGAAAAGATGCTACGCCGTTAGCTGTGATGCGCCCGGTGATTCTGTAGACCATGTTTTGCATGATCTGAGAACCTGTAGCACACTGGCAGATAGTGTCAGGGTCTTGACTGAGCAGCAAGACAGAAATTCCATCTTTTCTCCCAGTTGCACAAAGTTCTCCCACGATTTGGGCGAAGCCGTCACGACGCAGCAAAACTGAAAGTTCATCCCCAATAAACAGGCTTCTCGGATGTGAAAGTGCATTTCGGATGCAAGCAGTGTGAGCGTTAATTGCCATCAAGTAGGCATCTTGTTCATTTGACAGTCCACTGAGGGCAAAGAATTTAACTGCTGGCTCAGGTGAGAAGGTGCTTGGTCTGCCAATAGCTTTCCCCAGGCGTGATGCTAATACAGCATTTCCTTGGCTGAGAATTTGGTTGATGGCAAGTTTTGTCCAATTCTTCAAAGGACTTGAGGTCGAGCCTTTCTTTACTGCAAAAACGTAGTAAATCCTTAAGTGTGGGGATTTGCTGCCATTCAGGAGACTGCCAACCTTTCTCGAACGCTTCGTTATAGCGGGCAATGATTTCTGGATCTCTAAGAGGGTGTTTATAAATAAAAAATAAAGAGCACCGCAGTCATTCCTCAAGACAGGTATTTTAAAGAAGACAGTTGTCGTATTTCAATCGGATGCCATGAATCGAAAAGCTTACCCCACAGACATGGACGATACCGAATGGGATTTGATTAAATCAATGATTCCGGCAGAACGTAAGCGAAAACGTGGAAAAAAGCGTGAAGTCGATCTGCGGGAAGTGATAAATGCGATTTTTTACATCTTGCGTGCTGGTTGTTCATGGCGAATGATGCCCCATGATTTACCAGCATGGCAAACTGTATACTCGTATTTTCAACGTTGGCAACGCAAAGGGGTATGGCATAAAATTCATTCCGCATTGCGATCGCAACTCAGGCAACTCGAAGGACGAGACATAGAACCATCCGCCGGAATTATAGACTCTCAAACTTTGAAAACAACTGAAAAAGGAGGAGTTAAGGGCTATGATGCCGGAAAAAAGATTAATGGTCGTAAACGCCATATCCTTGTTGATACGATGGGTCTAATTTTGATGGTTGTCGTACATGCAGCTTCGATTCAAGACCGTGACGGGGCAAAACTCGTATTCGAGAAAATTTGCCATGTGTTCCCAAAGTTACATTTAATTTGGGCTTCGGCCGCATATGCAGGCTCCTTAGTCGATTGGGTCAAATATTTCATTGGTTGCGGACTCGAAATTGTCAAACGTTGCGATCGCACAGACGGGTTTAAAGTATTACCTCGACGTTGGGTAGTAGAGCGTACACTTGCGTGGCTTGGTCGTTATCGTCGCCTCAGCAAGGATTACGAATATCATCCTCAAACAAGTGAAACAATGATATACGCCGCTATGACGCATCTTATGTTACGTAGATTAGCCCGTAATCATCGTTGCTCGACTGCTTAATATTTATTTTATAAACACCCTCTAAAGCAATTGTTGAAGATTTAACACAACCAATTAAATCTAAACAACAAGCTAAAAAGATTAATCGCCGTTTGTCAAACTGGACAAAAGGTGTAATAGCAGATATGTTGCAAAATGCAGCAGAACGTAGATGTTCTACGATTGTTACAGTTAACTGTGCTTATACATCGCAAGTTGATTGCCGTAACGGTACGCTTTTAGGACACCGAAATGGAGATCAATTCTTCACGTTTGACGGGATGAAAGTGCAAGCTGATTGTAACGCGGCGTCGAATATAGAAGCTCGTGGCACTGATAAAGAAATCACCCGATGGATGAAATCTAATGAGGTGCAGCAAGTCTTATTAAATCGGACAGCCGCATTCTTGAGACCGATGGGAATGACTTTAGAGGATGCTGTTAATTTGGGATGGCTCGACGAAAAGCACCTTAAACAAAACGGTTCAAAGAAACGGTGTACCGGGTAACACCAGGACTCTAGATGTTGGGTGGAAGATCCTTCTAATCGTTATTACCACCTCACCACTCAGAGAGCGAACGCTCATCAAGCCTACAACGAAGTAAATCTAGTATATCTAGGTAGACCTAAGTAGAGTGAACCCGAAAAGCGAAGCTGCTGCAACTAGTAAGAGGAAGACACCTCGAATGACGTTAAATATCAGTGCGATAGTGTTTGCGTCAATTGACGTACCTCCTCCAGCAGTAGAGCTTTGTGTTGCTAACTGTTTAAAGAAGGCTTCTAGACCGCTGAGGAAGATGGCGTGAGCAGGCATCTCGAAGGTGTTGAGTAACGCTGTGACGGCGATGATTGCTGTAACAACGTGCCAAAACCGAATTTTGGCTCCAATTATTTTTTCCAGAATAGGTACTGTTCGTGTAATCTGCCAAAGCCCAAAGAACACAACGCTGGAACACCCTAAAACACTCATTAACAGGGGTTCCAAAACATCGACACTGTTATTAACAACAGTTGACTTCTGTTTTGACACCTTCAGTTTTGTAGGAGACGATGATACGGGAGCAACCTCCAATTTGGCGGCAGGCACAATATCTTCTGTTGGGCGAGACTGCGTTTGGGCTTTTGAAACGAGCTTTTCTTCAAGGTCACTCACGATCGCTTCCAGTCGGTCGAGTCGTTGCGAAAGTTTGTTTAGGTATTTTTCAATCTGGTCAAGTTGTTCGCTTATTGGTGCGTTTTTATCCAGTTGCAGAGGTTGAGACTTGTATTCTGGGTCTAGTTCTGTACGTTCGCTCATTTTTGAAGGGTGAGAGGAATAAAAGCCTTATTGTCCAAGGAGAAAACCTGATTCTGGATCTGATTGTACTAGTACCATGTAATACATGGCGGAAGCTAAAGGGGGTTAACGGTGTATTACATAGTGATTGGACACAAAAAATTTGTTTTCATCGCTGATTGTAAAGCAGGATAAGAG
>CAZZYE010000334.1:0-7771 GCA_964658145.1 uncultured Stigonema sp. | reverse complement strand
TTTTGGTGGGCAGTGCCCACCCTACGTGTGTTTCTGGAATTTTCACCTATGTAATAGGATTGCGATATTTAAGGAGAAACCGATCGCTACAGGCTTGTAGTAAGCGATATTTCCTCCGGTTCCTCAATTTCCGAAATGCCTACCAGATTAATAGGTGGCTGATTAGGAAACTCAACAACAAGCCGCAACTCACCACCCATTGCGGCTATGTATTTCCGCAAAGTTGAAAGCATTAAATCAGTACGTTGCTCAAGTCGAGAAACATTTCCTTGATCAATTTGAAGAAGTTCTGCTATCTGCTCTTGAGTGAGTTTGCGTGCTTGTCTAAGTTGTTGTCGGGTCATTTCCTCTGCTATAAGAAAAGCAGATTCTTCTTCAATTTTTTTACGACGTTCTGGTGGTAATTGTTTTAGTTTTTCCCTCAAAGTTGTACCCATAGTTATCCTCAGTTTCTGGTTCAAAATCCGCATGAAATTCGACAACCCACTTCATTAATTATGTACTCAAAAACATATGTTTTCAAGGGTATATCATGACTTTACCGCAGTGTCGAGTGTTAACACCTGTGCTCCAAGCGTCAACACAAGCGATCGCGCACGATCTTAACCCTATCTCGACAAGGATTACAGTTCTTAGTCGCCTCCTGGATGCCCTACAAGCCCCACAAATCAAAATCCCCCATCACCACACGGGCAACGGGGGTAGGAAACTGTAACTTAATTCCTACCCATTCCTACCGTTATTAACCCTCTTTGGTTAGTTGTGACACAAGTTTATCTACGTAATCTCTTAGTCGCTCTTGCCAGTTAGGAACAGGGCGGGGATTTTTATATATTTAAGGAGGGCATTGACTTCTAAAATGGCTACTTGCTGCATTCGTGGCTATCTTAGACTGCTCATTACCATAACGGACAACTAGGTTATGCTCATGAAGATAGTTTCTTACCTACTGCCTCAACCTGAGAAAATAGGAGCATGACCGAAACTGAAATTAGAGAGGAAGCTTACAAAATTTTAGAATTCCTCATCTCAAAGCCATTTACTGAATGCTATTCTCTAACAAAAGATTTTAAGCAGTTGCCCACATCCCCTGGTATATATGCTCTTAAATCTAGGGATGAGGAAATTCTGTACATTGGCAAATCAGGTGGGATAAGAGCTCGATTCCGAAGTGGTCATAACGCCTTAACCCAAGCTTTTTTTGACAGATTAGATCCAACAGATTTGAGAATTGCGGCTTTTGTCGTCACCATGCAATGGGTAAGGCTACTATCAGAGTTAGAATCTCTAATCCTTCAAAAAATTGATAAACCGAGATACAACAGTAGAATACCATCGTCAGAGTAAGTATTATGCAGACAACTGATACAACTGCACTTAAAAATATCTTGGACTACTTGCCAGAACGTATTAAGCAGGCAATAGAGGAATACTCTCAAGAAACCCAACTCCCCCCCGAATTGGTGATTGAGTTGGCGATCGCAAACTTCCTAGATGTAGACTCTGTGACTTTTGACGATTGCCAGATTGATTCACCAGGGGTACTTAGGGAACAGAACAAAATCCTGAAAGTTCAGCTAGCGGCTAAGGCGTAGCGCTAATACTGGCGCTTTACTGACATCTTGCACCAACGATTGGGAGGGTAGGTGGGCATTGCCCACCCTACGATCTTATCGGCTTTTTGTAGCTCTGATTTTCGCAACAAGACGGTGGTGCAAGATATGATTTTACCTACTTAACTGGTATTTGGATTCATCCCTTCACACAAACAACTTGCTTCAGCGTCGCCACAACTTCAACCAAATCCGCCTGATTGTTCATGACCTCATCTATCGACTTGTACGCACCTGGAATTTCATCCAAAACACCCGAATCTTTGCGACACTCAACACCTTTTGTTTGCTCAATCAAATCATCAAGCGTATAGACGTTCTTTGCTTTATTTCGAGACATCAAACGTCCGGCACCGTGGGAACAGCTGCAATAACTTGCGTGATTTCCCTTACCCTTAATAATGAAAGACTTTGCCCCCATCGAACCAGGGATAATGCCGTAGTCTTCTTCTGTTGCGCGTACTGCACCTTTGCGAGTTACATATACATCCTCGCCAAAATGCACTTCCTTTAGTGCGTAGTTGTGATGGCAATTCACCTCTAATAAAGGCTTAGTCGCCTTACCACCACCCAAATGCTTCTCGACGATCCGCTTAAAACGCGCCATCATCACCTCACGGTTGGAACGTGCATAGTTCTGCGCCCACTGCAAATCGTGCCAGTATGCCCGGAATTCTGGCGTACCAGCAACAAAATGAGCTAAATCAGGATCGGGCAACTTATTACCTGCCATTTTTGCCAATTCTTTGGCTGTGTTAATGTGGCACTGAGCGAGATTATTACCGATGTTGCGTGAACCGGAATGCAACATCAGCCAAACTTGGTTCTCTGTATCGAGGCAAACTTCTAAAAAATGATTTCCTCCGCCAAGAGAACCCATTTGTTTCATTGCTTTACCTTGCAAGTCTTGTACACCTCGATGCAAGTCTTTGAAATCGCCCCAGTTTTGCCAGTTGGTGACAGTTTTTTCAACGTCTTTGTTTTCGTTGAAACCAGTAGGAATTGCTGCTTCAAGATCCAAGCGGATTTTCTTCAGCTTGCCTTCTAGTTTGTCTCCAGTAAATGGCATTTTGATGGCGCATACACCGCAACCAATATCCACACCGATCGCAGCAGGGATAATTGCTTCTTTTGTGGCAATTACTGAACCCACTAAGGCACCTTTTCCCAAGTGAACATCTGGCATCAATGCTACGTGTTTAAACACAAATGGCAGTGATGCTACATTCTTTGCCATCTTGGTTTCTTCTGAACCCAAGGGATGATTTGCCCAAGACAAGACAGGCGATGGTGTTGATAGTTTTAACTCTTCGTAGGGCATAATTCTTTATATTTTAGATTTTGGACTGGATGTGCAATTTTACGGTTTTACATACTCCTTTGCCGCTATTAAATTACCGCTCATTTTGTAGGGTGTGTTAGCGCTTTTATTGACATATAGCAGTCCTATTTGATTTGTGAAATTATTAGTAGGGTGGGCATTGCCCACAAAAGCTTGTAATGTGCGGCATAGCCCTACTACAAAATCATTTATTGTTCACGAATGATTTAGGATTGCTATATCAAGTTCAATCATGGTGCCGTACTGCTGGGTCCTAACACACCCTACAACATCGGTAATTTTCTAGTGGTACGTTGGTAGTGTACTGGAAGGATAGTTATTGTAATGCTACAATTGTAGTGTAATGTTTCATTAACGTCAACCTGATGATAGAGGAGTCAGGGCATATTTTGGAGAAATGCCTTAAAATTTGTAAATAAAATAACACTAAACAAATCGGTAAAGTCTGACAAAATATTATGGCAGTTGGTCAAGATACAATTTGGGAACGTTTTTTATCCCCTGTGGTGCGTCTTCTCATTGATGAACACTCTTTGCGGCGTTACGCCGAGAGTGTTGATTGGGAAAAAGAGAGCGATCGCTTCCGACGCGCTGATGTTGTAACGCCTGCATATTACAATAGTCGAAACTTTCATGGAATTAAGGATGGATATCTCAACTCCGGTGCGGCGGTTACCTACGATCCGATTACTCAATACGTTCTTCCACCTAACGAAACCGTAGTCCGTCAGGCTTTAATTGCTGCTGTCAAGGTACAGCCGCGACGCATACTAGACTTAGGTTGTGGTACAGGTTCCACAACTCTGATGTTAAAGCAGGCTTTCCCATCCGCAGAAGTCATTGGGTTGGATTTATCGCCTTATATGTTGGTAAGGGCAGAACACAAAGCTCAAAGTGCTGGTTTAGATATCAACTGGCGACATGGAAATGCTGAACACACAGGGTTTCCTGGTAATTCTTTTGACTTGGTGACAGCTTCTTTGTTATTTCACGAAACACCCACCACTGTATCCCAGGCGATTGTGCAGGAAAGCTTCCGGTTGCTAGTGGTTGGTGGACAAGTGTTAATTCTCGATGGCAATCAAAAGACTGTGCGTCAATTAGAATGGCTCAATGATATTTTCAAGGAGCCGTATATCCGTGAATATGCTGCAGGTAGTCTAGATGCTTGGATGGGCGCAGCAGGATTTGCAGCAGTACAAACTCAAGATGTGTGGTGGATAAATCAGGTGACTAGCGGCGTTAAACCCATTTTAGCTGAAGATCTGCATAGCCAAAGAACTGTACGGCATTATGTCCCTACATCTACAGATAGCACAATAGATGATGATTTACAAGGTTTTCCATCTCCAGCTTTTGAAACAATGCCATGAGTTTAAAGGCAGTTCTATTTAATTTTCATGGCGTTATGATCAACGATCAGCCAATCCACGAGCAACTAACTATTCAGATTCTGATTGAGGAGAATCTCACTCTTAAACCAGCAGAGTATCGCAAAGTTTGTCTGGGACGTAGCGATCGCACTTGTCTAAAGGATTTGCTTGCTTGTCGCGGTCGTGTGGTTAGTGAAACATATTTAACTGAGTTGCTTAACCGCAAAGCACTCTTGTATGCTTTGCAATTGGAGAAAATCGAAAAACTGCCTTTGTATCCTGGTTTAGATGATGTGATATTTCAGATGCGATCGCGCACTCTCAAACTAGCAATAGTTAGTGGTGCTGTCCGCAAAGAAATCGAACTGGTACTTAGTCACAGCAAATTGGCTGACTACTTTCAAGTTATCGTCGCAGATGATGACATCACTACTAGTAAATCAGAACCCGATGGTTATTTGCTAGCAGTAGAACGTCTGAACCAAGAATATCCCGATCTGAATCTTCAACCACGAGAGTGTCTAGTCATTGAAAATACTCTAGCTGGTATACAAGCAGCGAAACGAGTAGGTATGCAGGTCGTTGGTGTGGCGAATACTTACCCATTCCATATGCTTCAGCGCTGCAGCAACTGGACTGTGGATTATCTGACTGAATTAGAACTCGAACGGGTACTCTCAGTTTTTTCGCAAAAACAGTTGCAACCTAGCTCAGGATAATGCTATTATGAGTGATTGTGTGCATTAAACGGGGAATTAGCTCAGTTGGTAGAGTGCTGCGATCGCACCGCAGAGGTCAGGGGTTCGAGTCTCCTATTCTCCATTACAATCAAAGTCATATGCAGCAGCGGTTTCAGGGATTTTTGTCCTAGATGATAAACAAGTTAAAAATACAACGAATGGAACAAAAAAAACTAGAAGGAACGTGGGAAGAAATTCTACAGTATAGTGCAGAATTAGAAGGTAAGCGAGTCATCTTGACCATTTTGCCTAGCCTATCTTCTAATGATTCTGTAAAACCAACCCTAGATCAAACATTAAAAGGAAGAGTTGGACGAGTTAACTTTCAGCCATCTGACATATCAGAGCGAGTTGAAGAAGTCTTTACAGAGCTTTTAGAAAATAAAGACCAATCAACATACAATCGATGACGCTTTGCGATGCTTCTCCTCTAATTGCCCTGATCAATCAAGGTGATGATAATTATCAACGCTGCGTTGACATTTTACCATCATTGTCAGCCCCCCTCCTCACAACTTGTTATTGTTTTACCGAAGCGATGTATTTATTAGGGAGATATGGAGGTTGGTTCGCACAACAAGAATTATGGGGTTATGTCGCTGACAAACTATTGATAGTATACGATCAAACTTCAGATAATATAACTCGGATGAAAACCTTAATGGAACAATATAGAGATGTTCCTATGGACTTAGCAGATGCTTCTTTGGTAGCAACTGCTGAAATGCTTAATCAAAGACAAATATTCACCCTTGATAGGGATTTTTACATTTATCGATTGTGGGGGAATTTATCGTTTGAGGTTATCCCTTAAAAAGAGTGCGATCGCTCACCTCAAATTCCAAGTTTTGGTTTTTTAGTCGGCTGAAGCCGACTTCAGCTATTAAACTAGGAATAAATTCCTAGGCTTGTGGGTTGTGATCGGAGAATGAAATAGCCCTGCCTAGTTTAAGCGTAAGCTAAAAATAATACGCCACAACTCCAACGCTTCATCATATAATCGTGGTGAAGAATATTACCGCAGGGGAGCGATCGCCGATCTAAAAAACGAGGCAGAGACTGAATAAATAGTATGACGACTTTTGCACCTAATCCCACAAAACTACAAGCACAACTCGCGTTTCGCAGTAACTCTTGATCATCTGCACCCTGTTGGCGAAAAGCAACCAGCGTCCACACAGGGATGCGGGTGTTGCGAATGCGAAGAATTTTTGTCCAAGTTTGTTCATCGGTTAAAATTGGAGAGAGATAATTAACAGGATTGAGTATGCAGCAACAAAACTGTGAAGCCGTGTTTGAAAATGGCGTTTTACGCCCTATCGGAAATCTCCAACTTGCTGAAGGTGAATCCGTCAAACTTATTGTAGAATCTCATTCTACCCCCAAAACAAAACGCTTTCCAAAAAAAGGACTTATTGCTCAATTAACAGATAATCCAATCAAAATTGAAGATTTTCAGCCTTTGACAAGAGTTGAAGCCAATGAACGTTGGTGAATCTCAACCCTGCTTTATTGACTCTAATATTTGGCTGTATCGCTTTATTATCAACCCTCGTGACACTGATGCTATCCCCAAACAACATTCATTCGCTTTTCAAATTTAAGGAAACTTGTGAAAGCAGCTCTTGGATAGATAGCACTGGTAAACTCACACTAGAGAAATCTGAGATATCGCGAGTTACGATCGCATCTAATCGATTTAGCGTTGCACAGGCAAACTGAACACCATCTTCAAAATCCTTTAAATTAGTGATTAAAGCTTGTTGAATCGTTAGACGATCAACACAACAAAGCTCCAAACCTGTTAAGATCCGCGAAACTGACAAGAGTGCTGTATCTCGACCTTGAGCCTTTCTGACAATGTAGAAAACATTTGTCACTGTTGTTGCGGCAATATATCCCTGAATTCGAATCATTTCAACCATTTCAAATAACGCTGTAGCATCTTCTACAAATGGCTCTCGTTCTAGCAGTAAATCTAGAACAATATTAGTGTCGATAAGAACTTTCATTACTGATATTTCTGGATCAAATAGTCTGTATAGTCTTCCTGAACTTCTGCATCTGTTGGAGTTGAACCAGCCTGTTTAGCAATTCCTCGTAATCCTGTTAACGTTCCCTTCGGAATTGTTGATAGTTCCTCTGACCCGACTTTGAGAGTTGCTTTGTGTCTGATCAACTCCACAAAATCAAGCACCTCATTAGCCTGATCTTCTGGCATTGCCTTTACAAGCTCATAAATCTTTTGTGCTGTATTCATAGAAGATGATTCCCTCAGCTTGTTGTTTTTTTGCAATGTCATAGTTGTCATTTCCCTTGCAGTCTAATAGATTAATGCGCTACGGATGAAACTCCCCTGTAACCCAATTCAGTTAATCCGTAACCCAAATTTCCGCCAACACTAAACCCAAAGAATCTTTATATGACAATAATTTTAACCCAATTAACTCAATTCCCTGATAAGTGAGATTAAACTGCTACTACGATATGGGACTACAAAAGCGTGATTGCGGAAAACATAGCGCTCAAAATCTTTCAACTCACCACTTAGCGGGAGGGTTATTGAAACTCACAGGCGATCGCTCTGATCAAAGTAGCCAGATTCCTTTCAACCCACCACCTAGCGGGAGGATTATTGAAACTTATAGTACAATACGGTTCAGTTAAGGCTTGATCCCCCCTAGCCCCCCTTAAAAAGGGGGG
>CAZZYE010000333.1:0-7795 GCA_964658145.1 uncultured Stigonema sp. | reverse complement strand
TTTTTTTTGTAATTACAAAGAGCGATATCCGTAATTAAAAAGGAGTTTTATACCCCCACGTCTATACGTGGTCATTTTTCAGTCGAGATTTAAGTCCCCGTCTGAAAAATAATTACGAATTACGAACTACGAACTACGAATTTTTAATGTAGCGATCGCCCTTTTTTGTTTGCTCTCACTTTTTAGCTTTGCTTTCATACCAGTGTAGCATTCTCTGATAAAATACTCCTAACTACGCCTTACCATCAAATCGCTAGTCCAGAAGGTTCTCAACAAGATCTTTAACATCGAGAGCTTTAGAGTGAAACGATATCAGCTAATTGGCACAGCACTTTTGTTATCCGTCCTAGCTACTGCTTGTAATAAGAATGAAAAATCAGCCAAAGCGAACGGGCCTCCCCCTAGCTCCGTGCAGTTGCAGACTTTACAAAATAATACACTTCAAGATAGTACTGAGTATGTAGGCACTTTGGAAGCTGAGCAAACGGTAGATCTAAAACCCCAAGTTGAAGGACGAATTGAGCAAATTCTCGTTCAACCAGGGGCACTGGTAAAGAAGGGACAGCAAATTTTCTTACTTACTGCAGATCAAACTGTCCCACAGTTCAATAGTGCCCAAGCTACTGTGAATGCAAACGTGGCAGCCCGGGCTACAGCAGCGCAGCAACTCCGAGTTGCTCAATCACAGTTGAGATCCGCACAGTCTCAATATCAACTCGCACTGCTCAACGCTCAGCGGAATCAATTCCTCGCACGTCAAGGGGCGATCGCGCAGTCGCAAGCAGATCAAACTAATACTACTCTCAAAGTCCAAAGAGACGCAGTTAAGACAGCTCAAGATCAAATTAAATCTGCCCAAGCCTCTGTTAATCAGGCAGGGGCAACTATCCGACAAGCGCAAGCGAATGCAGCAGCAGCCGAGGTGAATGTTAACTTCAAAAGGGTGATTGCACCCGTTTCTGGATCAGTTGGCAATATCACCCTGAAGGTAGGAGACTATGTCACCACAGGTCAAACCCTTACCACCATCAACCAAAATAACTTCTTTGATCTACAAATTCCGATTCCGCTGAGGCGTTTAAGCCAGCAGCTGCGAACGGGGCTAACTGTACAACTACTAGATCCTAATACAAGAAATCAACTAGGTTCAGGAAATATCTACTTCGTTTCTTCTCAAGCGGATTCAAATGCTCAGTCAATCTTGACTAGGGCACGCTTCTCGAATGCAAGCCACAATTTGCGAGACTCCCAATATGTGGTAGCGAGGGTGATTTGGAGTACAAAACCGGGAGTCTTGGTTCCCACAGAGGCAGTGAACCCGATTGGGGGACAAAACTTCGTGTTTGTGGCACAACAACAGAACACGAAGGATGGAAAAAGCCAAATGGTGGCTCACCAAATACCAGTAAAATTGGGGAACATTCAAGGACAGGACTACCAAGTCGTGAGCGGGCTAAAGCCTGGTGACAAAGTTGTTGTGTCTGGGATTCTGAGGCTGAGGGATGGTTCCCCCATTACACCCCAAGCCGCTAGCACTCCCACTTCACCCCAATCATAGGAGGTTGACAGCATGATATTGTCCATCGCTGATACTTTCATCAAGCGGCCTGTTTTAACAACGGTCTGTACGATCATCATCCTGCTACTTGGGGGTGTCAGTCTTCCCCTTCTACCCATTGAGTATGTTCCTCAAATTGCGCCAATCCAGGTTCAAATCAGTGCTACCTACACAGGGGCTGACCCAGAAACAATAGAAACGACAGTAACCACCCCCATTGAGCGAAAGCTTGACGGCACCCGTGACATGGAGTACTTTAGCTCAACCAGTGTCGCAGGCACTAGCAGTATTTCAGCTTATTTTGCGGTGGGTACCGATCCAAATGCTGACCAGGTGAACGTGCAAAACAACTTGCAGCAGGCAATCCCCCTATTGCCTACACCTGTTCAACAGCAGGGAGTGGTTGTCAAAACAGCTTCTACCAGTCTTCTGCTAGTCTACGGTTTTTACTCTCCAAATGACACCTACGACGCAACATTTATCAGTAACTATGTCGATCTGTTCGTCAACGACGAAATTGCCAGAGTCCCAGGGGTTGGGCAAGTCAACATTTTTGGTCAACTCCAGTATGCGATGCGTTTCTGGATAGACCCGAATGCCCTTGCCAGCAGAGGAGTCACTATTAACGATGTTGTCAGTGCCGTCAAATCCCAAAATACTGTGGTTGGTGGCGGAGCGATCGGTGCAGAGCCAGCTCCGAAAGGTCAGCGATATGAAATCCCGCTGAAATTGCAAGGTTTTTTTAGGAATGTGGCGGAAGCGGAAAACATTGTTGTCAAGGTGGTGAATGGCACCCAGATCAAGGTCAAAGATGTGGGTCGAGTCGAGCTAGGAGCGCAAACCTATAGTAGTTCGGCAAAAATCAACGGTAAACCTGGTGTTGCCCTTGGTATTTATCAGCTTCCAGGCAGCAATGCATTGGACGTGGCAAAACAGGTCGAAGCCAAAATAAAGGATTTAGAGCAGAATTTTCCACCAAATCTCAAACAGGAAGTGGTGTATGACACCGTGAGTTTTATTGAAGAATCTACCAAAGAAGTTCTGATCACCCTGATTGAAGCCGTTGGTCTGGTTGTCCTAGTGATTTTCATTTTCTTGCAGGACTGGCGTCCCACCATAATCCCCACAATCTCGATTCCCGTATCCCTGGTTGGGTCGATGGTCTTTGCCAAGCTGTTGGGATTTTCTATTAATAGCTTGACTATGTTTGGTCTAGTGCTGGCAACGGGTCTGGTGGTGGATGATGCGATTTTGGTGGTGGAGGCGATCGCTGCTAAGATCCAGAACGAGGGGTTGTCACCACGACGAGCTAGCGTTGAGGCGATGAACGAACTCACAGGGGCTGTGATTTCCACTTCTCTAGTGCTGATGGCAGTGTTTGTGCCAGTGGCATTTTTCCCAGGAGCCACCGGATTAATGTACAGGCAATTTGCCTTGATCATTGCCTTTTCCATTGCAGTTTCCACCTTTAATGCCCTCAGCTTTAGTCCCAGTATTGCGGCGATTCTGTTGCGTCCTCCACAGTCAGATCGACGCGGTCCATTGAACTGGTTTTTTGGCAAATTTAACCAGGGATTTGCCTGGGTACTCAGCCATTACATAGGTCTTGTGCAGTTTCTCATTCGGTTGCGATATTTAGTGATCGCGCTATTTGTGGTTGGACTGGTAGCAACAGTCTTTATGTTTAGGGTGGTCCCATCTGGGTTTGTTCCATCTGAGGATCAAGGTTCTATCCTGGGATTTGTCCAAGGTCCAAATATTGCTTCTCTCCAATACACAAGTAATATTCTTGACCAAGTTCACCAGTCCCTGACGACCATTCCTGAAATTCAATCTACTGCAACGATCAGTGGTGCTGGTTTTAACGGGAACGCTGCTAATCAGGGGATCTTCTTTGCCAATCTAAAACCTTGGAGTGAGCGAACAAAGACGACTCAGACGGTTGATTCCATTCTCAAAGGTCTGAATAAAAATTTGGGAGGAAAGATTATCGGTGCTGTTGCTGTTGGGTCTAGTTCAGCTCCGATTCCAGGGTTTAGCCCTTTAGGCGGTTTCAATATGCAGATTGAGGATACAACGAATGGAAAATACTCCTTCCAAGAATTTGAGGCAAACGCCAAAGCAATTCTCCAAAAGGCAAATCAAACCCCTGTCTTTGCCGAAGGGCGAGGTGCTTTTACCCAATTCACCGCCAATACACCTCAGTATGAGATTGACATCAATCGGGATCAACTTAATGCCCTAAATGTTGACTTTACTGATGCGCTGACAGCATTAGGAACTAGTATCGGATCGTCATACGTAAGTCAATTCGTCTTTGGACCACGCTACTATCAGGTGTATGTTCAGCTAGAAGGGGAGTTTCGCAATAAGCCTGAGGATCTCAAGCAGATTTATGTTCGTTCCTCCAGCAACACCACTTCCACCTCTAACAGCAATATGGTGTCTCTAGATCAGCTTGTCACCATTAAACCATACACAGCACCAGCGGTCATTTCCCACTTCAACGAATACCGCTCTATCCTGCTTCAAGGAAACCAGGCATCAGGATATAGTACTGGACAGGGGATTGAAACTATGAATAAAGCCTATCAGGAAGCTGCTCTTCCAGGGATCAAATTTGATTGGTCGGATCTTTCTCGAGAACAGGTTGCGGCTGGCAGCCTTGGTTCTTTAATCTTCCTGTTCGCCATCATTATGGTGTTTCTGGTATTGTCAGCTCAGTACGAAAGCTACGTTGACCCGATGATCATTCTGCTAACGGTGCCACTGGCAATCTTGGGGGCGCTGAGTGCAATTGCTTTGCGGCGTTTGGTGGATCCTATTTTGTCAAATGATGTCTATTGCAATGTGGCATTGGTCATGCTGATTGGACTTGCCAGTAAGAACGCTATTTTGATTGTAGAGTTTGCCAACCAAGCACGAGAGCAAGGCAAGACTATTGTTCAGGCAGCACTGACAGCAGCCGAAGAACGATTCCGACCAATTTTGATGACAGCATTTGCAGCGCTGGTCGGATTCTTTCCCTTAGTTGTGGCATCGGGGGCGGGAGCGAATTCTCGTCACTCTTTGGGAACAGCGGTCTTCGGCGGTTTACTAGTCGCAACTTTCTTAAGTCTGCTGCTAGTGCCTGTACTCTATGTTGTGATCAAAAGTCTAGAGGCAACCTTCCTCCATGACAAGGATAAGACACCGACTGAACCCCCAACACCGCCCTCAGCATCACCCCAATCTGAGCAAGAACCATCACCTGACCTCACAAATGAACCGGAACCACATGAAGCTACCCGAAAATTTCAGGCCGACCTTCAGTAAAATATTACAGAAGTTGTCATTTGACACATCACTCATTCAAGGACTGCCATACTTGAGATAAAAGCTAATACGATTTAGTTAAAGCTTATTTGTGATAACTCCATGCATGTAGTAGCATGCTACGTCTGTTGCAAACCATTTATCTAAAGGCGTTGCTGATTCCATATATGAAAATGATTTTACGTGCGGACCAAAATCATTGTAGAGACGTAGCACTGCTACGTCTCTACATCTGGATGCATACCTCAAGAAAGCAACGCCTATCTAAACCGTATTGAGATCAAAGCTGCATTCCTTCATTAAATAAAGTTGTTAGGGGAGCAAGAAAAATGAATACTAGACGAATTATCTTCTCAAGTCTTGTCACTGCTGTCATTGGTGCAGGACTAGGTGTCGTTATGGCTAGCCTTGCCCCAACTCAATACAAAGGTGTAATTTATCAAAACTTGGACCGTAAATATGCTGTCATTGGTACTGTGGCAGGACTAATGTTTGGAGCGAGTCAAGAAGCGATTCGACAAATGAAGCAGCAACGCGATCGAGAAGAGGCGATCGCTGATGAAGGTGAGCAATCCCAATCAATAGTCCTGCAACTTAATCCTAATCAAATTAATGCGATCGTCCACCCTGAGAAAAATCTGCTCTAATGATGTGGGCAGACTTGCTTTAGCCAGCTTCAAGGACAGATTTGGCATCTTGGTGGTTCAATTCGGTAGCAAGGGTATGAAGCAGATCCTATAAGTGTGGGGCTAAGCAAACAAAGCCGCAAGGCAATTGCTTTACAGAGTCGGCTTAGCCGTGACTTTCAGAGTCTCATCCCTTTGCTTTTTAACTCCCCAGGCCGGATTCGAACCAGCGACCAATCGATTAACAGTCGATCGCTCTACCACTGAGCTACTGAGGATTACAGTTACTAATACTAAACCAATAAATATTATTTGGCAAGTACCTTTGCCAAAATTTTTTCAAATTTTTTTTAGTAGACGCTTAACTATCAAAATGTCCGCAGTCTTAATCAGCTTTTCACCTCCACCTCGTAACTTTTGATGCTAATATAGTAATGTGAGCTATTTCAATTCCCTTCGCAATTCAGCTAAACGCTGTAGTGCTTTAGGGTCAATAGAATTTGCTAAAAATCTACTCTTTGGTTGTTTCCGTGGTTGATAATTGTACCTTGTACGGCAGACAGCAGCTTCCACGTCGTAACATAGTTGTAGTGCCGACATCCATTCAGCCCCATAGCCTTGTACCATTAGCTGCTGTAGGCGATCAGATGTGGCTACAATCACTCGGTAAGTGTGAGATTTAGCTATTTGCTGGCGAAGAGATGCACAAGATTTTTCAATATATGTATCTGCTGTCTGCCCGAAATCAGTGTAATGAACTGATAAAAGTCCAGTAATTACTTCCTTGTTGCTGCACGTGTTTTGATATTGAGCATCAAAAACGATTTGAGTTTCATAGCCTTGAAATGCAGTGTAACTAGTTAAAGATTCAACCAGTTCCCAGCGTGCCGCTTCTAGTCCTACAGTATCACGAGTTTTTTTGAGGCAAGGCCAAGCGCCTATTATATTATAGCCGTCTACTAGTAAAACGGCTTGGGGTAATGGACAGGGCATGGTTTTTGAGCAAAATTTCTAGAGTTAACAAGATTCATTCATAGCTTTCATCGTAGTTCAATTTTATTTGTAACACAATGTTACAAATAATAAAAAATCCCAGAGTCATTAGACATCTGCTGAAAAACAATGTAGAGACGCGACCGTTCGCGTCTCTACAAGGGTTTTAAACAACGCACAATTAATTTATGGAGATGTTTATTAGTCATTAGTCATTAGTAAGGACTAATGACTAATAGATATCAAGAAGCTTCGTTGTGCAGCCCCATCAAACGTTGTTCAAGGCGCTGGGGATCTCCTTGATCGACAAGATCGCCTCTTTCCATTAAGAAAGCGCCATCACAGTAATCCAACTCATCTAAGCGATGCGTTACCCAAAGAGCTGTAATACCTTGACTTTTGACTAGACGGCGAACACTAACCACTAATTCCAGTTGACTATCTGGATCAAGTAAGGCAGTGGGTTCATCTAATAATAAGACTTCACAGCGACGGGCTAGGGCGCCAGCGATCGCTACTCGCTGTTTCTGTCCACCACTCAAAGCATAGATAGGGCGTCGTTGCAGTGCTAGCAAATTCACCGCCGAGAGCGCTTCCTCAACCCGTGTTCTTACAGCAGCAGTTGGTAGTCTTTCCTCCACCAGCCCAAAAGCCACATCAGCACCAACGGTTGGCATGACCAGTTGATGATCGGGGTTTTGGAAGACAAAGCCAACGGGATGCACAACCCGAATTTCCCCAGACTCAGGAGTTAATAGCCCCACCAGTAGTCTGAGTAAAGTTGATTTGCCACTGCCGTTTGTACCCAAGAGCATCCAAAATTCACCCTTGGGTACTTCTAGAGAGCAAGATTTGATGACCTTCTCTCCCGACGGCCAACTGAAATTTAAATCCCTTACCTCAATGCCCAGTTCCGTCATTTGTACATCACCATCTGCTTACTCAGCAGTTAAGGCGAAAAATCCAGGTGGTCTACCACCACCACCGACTGTACCGTCTCTTTGAGAGACTTGGACTCCAGAAATTTCACTGGCACGAACTGCGACTTTTTTCTCTGTCTTGCCCTCACTCTTTAGTTCCACAATGTCGGGGTTACCAGAGCGCATTGCTGCCAAAATCAATTGATATACAGCATCAGCATCTTCAGCTGACTTACGTTCTACTGACATGGGGAAAGCAGTGTTTTTTACGGTTAGGTCTATGGTAAACATTTGGCGTTGATCAAATTTAACTGACTGTAGGACTCATTTTAGCGTTAGCTAACTGATCTCAGTTGGGAATGGGGAATGGGGAGTGGGGCATG
>CAZZYE010000332.1:0-7795 GCA_964658145.1 uncultured Stigonema sp. | reverse complement strand
ATTCATAATTCACAGGAGTATATCCATGTCTGTAAAAACTGAAGAAATTTTGGAACAGTTGAAAGCCCTGACCTTGCTAGAAGCTTCTGAATTGGTCAAGCAAATAGAAGAGGCTTTTGGAGTTGATGCTTCCGCTTCCGGTGGTGGCATGATGATGATGCCTGGTCTTGCTGTTCCTGGTGGTGGCGCACCTGCTGCGGCTGAACCAGTAGAAGAGCAAACCGAGTTTAATGTGCTTCTGGAAGAAGTGCCTGCTGATAAGAAGATTGCCATTCTTAAGGTAGTGCGCGAATTGACTGGTTTGGGTCTTAAGGAAGCGAAAGACTTGGTGGAAGCTGCACCAAAGGCAGTCAAGGAAGCCGTTGCTAAGGATGCTGCTGAAGATGCCAAGAAGCAGCTCGAAGCTGCTGGCGCAAAAGCAAGTGTCAAGTAGCAATCACAACCCATCCCCTAGGAATAAATGATGTTGTTGGTCAATTCCTAGGGGTCACACCCCCCATCTCCAATACGGTTCGGATAAGACTTGATCCCCCCAACCCCCCTGAAAAAGCAGGGCTGTTTCATTCGATAAGGAGGGAGGATTTGTCAATATCAAAGCGCGATGATTTTTTAGACATCCGTGATGGAAAACCTACATTTCGACCGAGGAAATTCAAATTTTCCTGGGGAAAATCAGAGCGATCGCGCTCAAATAACCCTTGACATGATGAGCCTTTGAGGGAATGAAACAGCCCTGCCCTGAAAAAGGGGGGCTAATTTCCTGCTTTTTCAGGGGGGTTAAGAGGCATATTCCAAGGATGAACATGGTTAACCGAACCGTATTGTCCCCACCCCTCGTTCCCAGGCTCCTGCCTGGGAATGCATTTCAAAAATACCAACGGTTGTATTGTAGTGTATATGAGGACACAGCGATTGTAGAACATGCTTTTCATAGATTTGAAGCAGTTTTGTGCGACGCTGCTCTTCGATCTCATGCGCTCTGTCGTCCTCAACTTGTGAGGCGTTAGAGTAACCAGGTCGTTCAACTCGCATTAACACATAGTGACCAGCGGACTGCGGGCAGGTGAAGTGATGTAATGTAAAAATATCCAGCGGTGGTGCAATTGTACTGTACGTTCGCTTATTTTTTTGTCCAAAGTCCAATAGGTTAAGTAGGTCGAAAAAATAAATCATCATGGTTTGTAGTTGCGCTTCAGGGCGCTAAAGCGCAACTACAAGCCTTTTAAGTCATCGATTTTGAAAAATTTCCAAAAGTTGTCGCCGAATGATCGCCTGACTAGAGAGTCACGAAGTCGCAATGCCTCCAAGTCAATTCCCTACATTATTAATGCATAACTTCTGGTAATTTCAAGCCTTACCCACAAACCACTATAATATCAACGTTCTGAATGGGAACGAGTACTCAACCAGTGGTAAGTGCATGAGAGATATAATTAAGCTGCCGCAAAAATTCATGTTGCTGGGTGCGGGAGAACTAGGCAAAGAATTTGTTATTGCGGCTCAACGTCTTGGCAACTATGTGATTGCCGTTGACTGTTATGCTAATGCTCCAGCGATGCAAGTTGCTGATGCTTATGAAGCGATTTCTATGCTTAATGGCGATGATTTAGAAGCTATTGTTACTAAATATCAACCTCATTTTATTATACCAGAAATAGAAGCAATTAGAACTGAAAAACTTCTGGAATTTGAGCGCATAGGTATTACAGTTATCCCGACAGCAGCGGCAACTAACTACACAATGAATCGTGACAGAATTAGGGAACTGGCACATAAAAAGCTAGGCATCCGCACTGCTAAATATGGTTATGCAATAAACTTAGAAGAGTTGATGGCGGTTTCTGATGAAATTGGGTTTCCTAATGTTGTCAAACCTGTAATGTCATCTTCTGGCAAAGGGCAATCTGTAGTCAAAGAAAAGAGTGAAGTTGAAAAAGCGTGGAATTATGCGATCGCCAATTCTAGAGGTGACAGTAAAAAGGTGATTGTCGAAGAATTCATTAACTTTGAAATTGAAATTACTTTGCTGACTATTAAGCAGTGGAATGCACCGACTATTTTCTGTTCTCCAATTGGTCATCGCCAAGAAAGAGGTGATTATCAAGAATCTTGGCAACCAGCAGAAATCTCTGAAGAAATGATCTGGTCAGCGCAGTCAATAGCGAAAAAAGTCACCGATGCACTGGGAGGGGCAGGAATTTTTGGCGTTGAGTTTTTTATTACCAAAGATGAAGTAATTTTTTCCGAACTTTCTCCCAGACCTCATGATACGGGAATGGTGACATTAATCTCGCAAAATATCAACGAATTTGAACTGCACTTGAGAGCAATCTTAGGCTTGCCCATTCCCAATATAGAACAGTTTGGTTCGAGCGCCAGTGCCGTAATTTTAGCGACAGAACATTTAGATTCAATTACATTTACGGGTGTAGCTGAGGCTTTGTCAGAAAAAGATGTAGACATTAGGCTATTTGGTAAACCTAATGCCCATCCTTATCGACGAATGGGAGTCGCTTTGGCTAAAGGAAGTAATATTCCAGAAGCAAGGGAAAAGGCTACGAAAGCAGCAAGTAAAATTAAATTGGTCTAATCAACCCCAATTCCATCGCACACCCTGACTTTGAGATAATCACGCGCCCAATTACAGCAAATTTAATTTAAGTAGACCACAATATGACCCTTCGGGTTCGCCAGTCCCCTACGGCGGGAAACCCGCCTTCAGGGCTGGACTCACCGTAGGGGCGGGGTAACCCCGCCCTTACAATGTGGTCAATTCAATTGAAAACTGCTGTAATCGCCAATTGAAATTAAGATGATTTATGACCGTAAGATTAGTAATCTGTCGCGCATTTAATTTACATTAACTGGGCGGGCAGGATGCCCACACCACAACAACTTTGGTGATTAAGAGTGTGCAAATTAGATGAATTTTAGCTTAAGAGTTATGATGGTCCATCTGGTCCCGCGTCCCTTGTGTTAGCCAAACTTTCAAATTTTCGGTGTAATTCCTGTGGTTCTAACTTAGAAATGTGGAGTTTCTGACCGAAAAATTCTGTACTGTTTAGGGCTTGAATAGCATTATCCTCATTTACTTTGCCTTCTTCATCTTCCATTTCTACTGTCGCGTAACCGTCTTGGATAGAAATGTTAATACTGTGGAATTTACCAGATTTTGTGAACAGATTTCTTAAATCTTTTTCTGTTACTTGAGAAGGCAAATTATCTACTCTAATAGTCATAGTTATCTCCAAATTAAGCGGGAAAAAAGATAGTAAAAGGATAAACACAACTTGAGTTAGATGAAGTTAGATTAACACAGAAGGTAGAACCATGCGACAGCTAAAATAAAAACCAATACGGTTCAGTTAAGGGTAGCTGAGGTCTTAGAAACCCGGTAACTTCTGCGAAACCGGGTTTCTGGACTGGTGCTTAACTGAACTGTATTGAAACAAAAACCCTTCATCTATTTACTTAATAGATGTAAGTGCAATCAACTTATGCACTTGGCGCTTATGGGGCATAAATGAAAGATGGCTGAAACATGAGTGATCTAATGAGGCTTAATTCCAGCACAGAGAAGGCGAACCTCCTGCAAATGATGCATTTGTACATTCGTCTGCAGATAATCGCTTACCCAACCACAACTGTAGGTCAGTAGCTTATCGAAATCTACAACACGATCCAAATCCCACAAAATCACTGTCTTATCATCACTAGCCGAGGCAATTGTTTTACCGTCGGGACTAAAAGCAACACTCCAAACTATATCGTTATGACCCTTGAGGGTGCGTAGCAGCGCACCATCCCGTGTCCAGAGTTTAACAGTTTTGTCGTCACTTGCCGAGGCAATCATGCTACCTTGTGGGCTGAATGCAACTCCAGAAACTGCACCGTTATGACCCTTGAGGGTGCGTAGCAGCGCACCATCCCGTGTCCAGAGTTTGACAGTTTTGTCCCAACTTGCCGTGGCAATGATTTCACCGTCAGGAGAGAAAGCTACCGATCTAACCTCAGCGCTATGACCATTAAGGGTGGTAAGCAACTTTCGGCCCCGTGTCCACAGTTTGACCGTCTTGTCCCGACTCGCCGAGGCAATTGTATTACCGTCAGGACTAAAGGTCACTCCCCAAACCTGATCGTTATGACCCTTGAAAGTGGTCAGCAACTTTCCATCCGGAGTCCAGAGTTTGACCGTTTTGTCGTCACTTGCTTCTGCAATCATGCTACCGTCAGGACTGAACGCAACTGCGTTAACCTCAGCCCCATCATTCAGGGTGGTAAGTAATTTTCCGTTCCGCGTCCAGAGTTTGATTGTCTTGTCCCGACTCGCCGTGGCGATTGTATTACCTTGTGGAGAGAACGCAACTCCCCAAACTATATCGCTATGTCCTTTCAGGGTGGTAAGTTCAGTGCCTTCCCGTTGCCAGAGTTTGACTGTGTTGTCCTCACTTGCCGTGGCAATTGTATTACCTTGTGGACTGAACGCCACTCCATAAACTCTTTCTTTATGACCATTGAGGGTGGTCAGCAACTTTCCGTGCAGCTTCCAAAGTCTGATTGTCTTGTCGCTACTTGCCGAGGCAATCGTCTGACCGTCATTCGAGAACGCAACTCCCCAAACTATATCGCTATGACCATTGAAGGTGGTAAGTTCAGTGCCATCCCGCTTCCAGAGTCTGACTGTTTTGTCCCGACTTGCCGTGGCGATTGTATTACCTTGTGGACTGAACGTAACTCCATAAACCCTACCGCCACTGTTCTTAATGGTGGTGAGCAACTTTCCGTCTCGGTTCCAGAGTTTAACCGTCTTGTCCACAGAGCCTGAGGCAATTGTCTGACCATCAGGGCTGAAAGCTACGGCGCTCACCTTATCCCGATCATTAAAAGTGCGTAGCAGCAGACCGTTGGGCGTCCAAAGTTTGACCGTCTTGTCCCAAGAGCCTGAGGCGATTGTCTGACCATCAGGGCTGAAAGCAACGGCTCTAACCTTATCACTATGGCCATAGAGGGTGCGTAGCAGTACACCATTGCGTGTCCAAAGTTTGACCGTCTTGTCCTTACTTGCCGAAGCAACAATCTGACCATCAGGGCTGAAAGCTACTCCGTAAACCCCATCACTATGACCATAAAGGGTGTGTAGCAGTACACCATTGCGCGTCCAAAGTTTGACCGTCTTGTCCTTACTCACTGAAGCAATCATTTGACCATCAGGGCTGAAAGCAACTGCGTTAACGGAATCACTATGACCTGACAAGCGGTTGTACTCATCTGCCCCATAAATTGCCTGCCGTAGCACTGATTCAACCTGAGTCTGGGCTTCTGCGGGGACTACACCTATGATTTGTAATTTCTGCCTCGCTCTCAGTGCTTCTATGAGCGCATCTAATCTGTTATTCGAGGTAAAGAGCGCTTCTGAGGATGTACTGATTGCTTCGATCTCCCTGATGTTTGCTTTGCGCCATTGCCACAAAGCTACAAGAGCTAAACTCAAGGCTAACACCAAACCACCAGTTAGTAATGATATGCTAAGTTGCCGCCTGCGCTTCTGCTTGTTGATCTCATGCTCCCGAACTTCCAAAGAACGCTGAATGAAACTTCTCTCCCCTGAACTCAATTCCTCTAGGCGTTTTTCCTGCCAATATTCTGCGTCTATTAGGGGCTTTCCTCGCAACAGCGCCCCTTCATCGTTACTGCTATTTTCCCATTGACGGATTGCCGCCCGCAACTGCTCTTGCCACCGACGAAAATCACCGTCAATTTGCATCCAATACTCCAAACGTCCCCAGCTTTTAATCAGCGCCTCATGCACGATTTCCACTGTTTCTTCGTTGGTCGAGGAGTTGCGGTTTGTTACCACTAGACGAGAAGACGCCAAGCGCGTCACCAAATCCCAGTTTTCTGGCTTCACCTCATTACGAGTCGCCAATCTCCGGGTAGCCTCTGCCTCTTCCCCTAAACGCACCAACTGCATAAACACCTGCTGCGCCCTACCTCGGTCTGCCTCATTTAGCTGGGTATACACAGCCTCTGCGTGCGTACCCACAGCCGACTCCACACCCCCAATTTCAAAGTAAGCCTGATGCGTCAGCCACCCACTCTGGTGTTTTGACCACAGTTGCGTCAGGGCAAACTCCAGCAACGGCAAACGACCAGGGTGATTATCTAATGCATTAATCAGTTTATTTGTCAACCCATCCTCTAGCTCTACTTGCATTTGCTTAGCAGGCTTTTCAATCGCTGAGTGCAATTCCTCACGGCTCATCGGTCCAAGATTCAGAACTGCCCCCTGTAAGGCATCGCTCAAGGGGCGGTAAGAAAGGGCAGCTCCGTAAAAGTCAGCCCTTAAGGTAGTAACTAGGGTAAACGCCGGAGCTAATCTTACCGCATTCAACAAGCCATTTAAGAAAGGCTGACGATCGGACTCTGGAGTTTGGGTGTAGAGTTCCTCAAATTGGTCGGCTATCAATACTAAGCGAGTGCCAAGGTTTTGCTGCACAAGCTTTTCAATAATTTTGTATAAGGCTGATTCATCTTGTCTTAGGGCTGCTGCTAATTCCAGTTCAACTAAACGGCTAGCAAATTCATCCTCCTGGGCGTTCCACACAGGAGCGATCGCCGCCGCCAAAGCATCAATTGGATTGTTTCCCGGACGAAACGCGACAATCTGCCATTGCAAAAGAGTATCAAGCCGCAACTGGGGAATCAGCCCAGCAAACACCACACTAGACTTACCACTTCCACTTGCACCTACCACAGCAACCAAAGGCTTTCTTTTCACCGCCGTCACTAAATCAGCCGTGAACTGCTCCCGCCCAAAAAATAGGTGTGCATCCGACTCGCGAAAGGCAAATAAACCGCGATACGGACAAGGAGGAATCCCGCCTAACTTTAGCCAAGTCGGCGGTTCTACTGCCGGATTCAGACAAATCACCGGCAACCAAGAAGCACCGGGAAAGTCATCCTCTAAACCTTGTAACTTCCTACGTGCTTGTTGCACTGCTAGGTACAAAGGAAGTCGCTCTTGGGCAAAAGCTAAAAGAAAATGCTTAAAAAATTCCTCCGCCACCAGATTCGGCACTGGCTCCCGCATCACAATCACAGCGGGAATATTTAATTTCTCCAGAGACGAAGCCAATCCTAGCCCATCGCAGGAGTTAAAAATAGCCAAGCCCAAACCGAGTTCAATGGCTGCTTTGAGAGCTTCCTCTAACTGAGATATCGTCAGGCTGTTATTTGTCTTATTCTCATTGATATAAATCCGACCCGTCTCACCATCGGTTTGACTATGACCTGCAAAAAACAGGATGTCCCAGCCTGCTTGGTCCCAAAGTAACGTGTTTAGTTCTGCACGTGTTGGGTTGACAATAAAGACGACTTCTGCATCCTTGATGCTATGGAGAAACTTGGTTTCTGCATCGAGATCAATACCTTTGCTATTGCCTAGAACCGCCAAGATTCTGACTTTTTTTCTGTTGACTGTTGGTGTTCTTAAGGGTAGGCGACGTTTATACTCTGGGCTAGACAGTGCCATTTCTGCTAGAGGATAATCCTGGTAGAAATTGCTGCGATACCAAGGTAATCGCCGCACCAAGTCATCGTTGGTTTCCAGAATCACCCGAATTTCTTCTGTTGGGTCTAGTTGACTACGCAACTGCCGACTAATATTAAGACACTCCTGAGAGTTGAGCCACCGATTCATACCCTCTTGTAACTTCAGGCTTAAATCATTGAAACCTAGCCCAGAGACGTTAGTGATACCAACAGAATCCATTTCCAGTTCATCATCATCTTCTAA
>CAZZYE010000331.1:6997-7812 GCA_964658145.1 uncultured Stigonema sp. | reverse complement strand
AGCGATTAGCAACTAACAACTAACAACTACCTCTTAAAAAATGACTATTGACAAAGAAGCTTTATTTGCCAAATTTATAGATTATTTGGAGTCAGAACAAACACCACTTGAGTATTTGGGTGAACCACCTGAAATTGCTAATTCCTTTGACCCCTATCAAATGGTGGCAGAATGGATTGCCTTGCGCCATGAAATTAAGCAACAAGGCAAATTATTGCGTTCTGCCCAAGATGCTCTTCAGCAAGCATTGGAAGTAACTCGCAAACAGGAAGAACAACTGCAAACACGTCTAGAGGAGAGCCAAAAACAGACATTGGATCAGGAGGAGCAACAGCAGGAGAAACTGCTACGAGATTTGCTGGGGATCCAAGATGCTTTAGATCGCGCTTGTGCTTACTGGCAAGAGGAGTTAGAAGCATTATCTGCCACCTCAACCTTAAAATCACAAGAGCAAAAAAGCTTTTGGGGAAAGCTAGGACAGTGGTTTGCTACTAAGAATGCTCAACCAGCACCTGAAACATCTTCATCTTTAAGTGAAATTTTAACCAGCAATCAACAGGGAGTCGAGTTAATCAGGCGATCGCTCAAAGATTTACTGCGACATCGGCGTGTTGTCCCCATTGAGGCTCTCTTACAACCCTTTAACCCTCAGACAATGTATGCTGTAGGACGCCAGAAGAGCGCCTCTGTAACTGATAATACTGTAATTCAGGAAGTAGTACGGGGTTATTTATGGCGTGATCGCGTACTTAGGGAAGCACAAGTGATTGTAGCAAGCCCCTCATCGGGAGTAGGGGGAGATGAGGGAGATGAGG
>CAZZYE010000331.1:0-6987 GCA_964658145.1 uncultured Stigonema sp. | reverse complement strand
TATCAACTATGAAAGCAATTGGCATTGACTTGGGGACAACTAATTCGGAAGTAGCGATTGTCGAAAATGGACAGGCAAGGGTGTTGCCAGGAGAAGATGGTGACCTGATTTTGCCTTCCTGTGTAGGGTTTAGCGATACGGGTAAACTTCTGGTGGGGCGAGAAGCACTCCGTCAGTATGCAGCTGCTCCTGAGCGCACCGTGAAGTCAATTAAGCGCTGGATGGGAACTGACCACAAAACTACTTTCGGCACAGACGGGGCAACTGGGTCGGAGACTCGCGAATACTTACCCCATGAAATTTCTGCGATTATTCTCCGTGCTCTTAAACAACGGGCTGAGAATGCTTTGGGAGAACCAGTACTTTCCGCAGTGATTACTGTTCCAGCGTACTTTACAGATGCTCAACGGCAGGCGACTAAAACTGCTGGAGAGATAGCTGGTTTGGAGGTACTGCAAATTATCAACGAACCAACGGCGGCGGCTTTAGCTTATGACCTGCGATCGGTTGATACAGAACGGGTTTTGGTTTATGACTTGGGAGGCGGTACTTTTGATGTTTCGGTAGTAGAAATTACAGGTGATGTCACGGAAGTCCTAGCTAGTCATGGCAACAACCGCCTGGGTGGAGATGATTTTGATCGGCTTTTGCAACTCCATCTAGCAAGTATGTTCCGTAAAGAGCATAATGTAGATGTGCCAGATGATGCAGCAACTCAGGCGCGTCTGCTACGAGCTGCGGAGCAGTTGAAAATTGATATGAGTTCCCACGCCTTTGCCACAGTAAGAGAAGCCTTTTTGGGAAGTAAGGGCAAGACTGCATTGCATCTAGAGGCAGAAGTAGCGCGAACAGATTTTGAAAAGCTGATCCGCCCACTCTTACAAGAAACTTTAGAGGCAATTGACCGAGCACTGGCAGATGCCAACCTCGAACCCAAGGAGATTGACCGCATTATCCTAGTTGGTGGTTCAACACGCATTCCTCTAGTGCAACAAATGATCGAGGAACATCTAGGACAAACTCCTACCGATGGTATTCAACCTGACCTTTGTGTGGCGTTAGGAGCAGCTTTGCAGGCAGGGGTGCTGGTGGGTGAATCAGTGGATGCCATTCTCGTGGATGTGATTCCCCATTCTCTAGGGATTGCTGCTGCCGTGAATACGCCAATGGGAATTATGCCAGGATACTTTAGTGTAATTATTCCCCGCAATAGCGTTGTTCCCATCTCTCGCTCTGAGGTTTATTCCACTCTATTGGACGATCAAGAAGCGGTGGAAATCGAAGTGTTCCAGGGAGAAAATGCGATCGCTGAAGAAAATGTCCCCTTGGGTTCCTTTAAAGTGGAAAACTTACCACTTAAACCTGCAGGAAGTATTCAAGTCGAGGTTCACTTTGACTTTGACCTTAATGGCATTCTCACCGTCACGACCACCGAAAAAGGCAAAGGGCAACAAGGAACGCTAGTAGTGAGTCATGGAGGTATACAGCGACTTTCCAGTCATGAGTTGAACCAGGCAAAAGCAAAATTAGAAGCATTGTTTGAAAGTGATGAAACAATTGAAATCTCCTCAGAGGTGATAACCGATGCCGTAAAAATCTCTCCAGAACTGGCAGCGCTTTTAGACCGCGCTCAACAAGTACTTGAAACTCTAGATGAAGAGCAAGCAGAGGAATTGCAAGAGTTGTTAGACCAAATCGAAGATGCTATCGCTGACGACAGTACAGAACTACCCCAGTTGCAAGAAGAATTGTCAGATTTTCTTTACTACGCTAGCACTAATCAGGAAGAGTGAGAAACCATGAAATGTCCTGTCTGTGGAGCAGTTTATCGTCCTGCAATCCACTCTCTAACTTGCAGGCGCTGCAAAGCAGACTTATCTGACTTGATACGCCTTCGCGACCAAGCCGTTTGGTATCACAGACAAGCGCTGTATTTATTGCAACAAGGGAATTATCCAGAGGCAGAAGCGAACAACAATCAAGCCCTAGCTTTGGATGACAGCAATGCAGACTTTCACGCCTTGGCTGGTAAATTATCGGCATTGCAAGGAAACTTCCCTTTGGCGATCGCCTCTTGGCAACAAGCACTCAAGTTTGACCCACAAAATGCGATCGCTTGTACTTGTTTGCAAATGATTGAGTTAATGGCAAATCACTAGAGCGGTTTTTTTTATTTGCCTTTCTTGGCTTCTCGTTTAAACTGCAACATTACAGCAGTTTTCAATTGAATTGACCACATTGTAAGGGCGCGGTTTCCGCGCCCCTACGGTTATATTGTGGTCTACCCAACTGATATTCGCTGTAATTTATATTACAGCAATTACGGTAAATAGACCACATTGTAGGGACGCAACATTGTTGTGTCCCTACAAGAGCGTCTGTGGTTCAAATAGATGAAATTGGCTGTAAATGGAGACGCATTTTTAACTTTTCTGACATTCTCCAGCATAAGTAATTGCACTGGTCACAATTGCAGGAAACTAAAGACAGGATTAGTTGAAAAAGGAGGGAGCATGAGTTGGACTAAAGTTCTTTCAGTTGACACACTTGTCTCTGGTTCACGACAAGTGGTGAAAGTTGGCAATCGGAATATCCTGCTTTTGAATCATGAAGGTCAGCTTTATGCGATGGATAACGCCTGTCCGCATCTGAAATTACCAATGAAAAACGGCAAAGTTACTGAAGACGGAGCTATTGTTTGCCCTTGGCATCGCAGTGGTTTTGACCTCCGCACTGGTGAGGTTAAAGAGTGGAGTTCATGGCCACCTGGTGTGGGCAAAGCACTAGGTATAATTTCACGCGAAAAGGCACTACCAGTTTTTCCGATCCGTGTGGAAGAAGGAAGTATCTGGGTTGATGTGGAGGAATAGCAGCCTCTGCATCAGAAGCGTGCGATTACCCTCCCAAAACAATGTTAGGATATTGCAGTTAAAATGTAAGCATTCAGGAAGGAAGCTTCAGCACTCTTCGCCTGCAAGGCTTGTAAGAGTAAATCAGTGCGGTTTGAATGTTTATACAATTTACGATCTGGCTGACCGCTGACTGCTGATAGCTGAATGCTTACGTTAAAATTTAGTCCGCCGATCGGGCGGACTGCCGTTTTAAGTGTGTGCTTTTGTACCTATACGACGAGACAATCCCAATATTGCAGCAATTAATCCCAGACCTACCAAATTTGCTGGTTCAGGAACCAATTCATGTTGATCCGTGCTCTGAGTAGTTGGCAGCTGACCTTGGAACAAGTAGTTGTGAGACTCTCCATTTCCTGTAAGGGAAGCTACCACCACGTTGCCGTCAATGTGACCGTTATTGAATGTGAAATTAGCTAGAGGCGCGAGAATGCTACCTTCAATGCCAATCCCACTAGCAGTTAAGTTTGTGGCTTCATAGAAGTTGTACAGAATATTTTGTCTATTTGTACCAGAGATATTGAACCCAAAGTTTTGCAGTGATACACTAGTACCACTGACATTGACAACAACCGTCGAACCAGAGTTGCTACTGATGTTAAAAATGTTTGTTTTTGATAAAGCAGATCCATCAACATTAAAAACATTGAACTGACTGTCACTACCTGTGAGATCAATGCCACCCCAGGATTGAACCGTCGTCTTGCCGTTGGGAGTTAAGCTTGCTAAATTTTTTGAAAGCGATCGCAGTTCGTCTCCCGTTGCATTGAAGTCAATGGGATTGCCCTTACTTAGTTTTCCATTTGAAAATCCCTCGTTGCTGGCAACATTGGCGCTGCCTCCATAAACGGCATCACCGTTGAATACTTGCCCATTACTTAGAGTCAAGTTATTTCCAGCTACGACTACATTGCCGCTACTAGTAGCCAGCTGATTCCCGATACTGCCAACGAAATTCACATCTCCGCCAGCAGCCAGTTTTCCTTCAATATCTGTATATTGCTGGTTAATGTTTCCTGTAGTGAATACGTTGTAATCAGAGGCTACCCCTAGCCCAGCTGCATTCGCTTTTTGCGAGATACTAAGCGCCATAATTACTACAATAGGAACTGACATCCGTCTGCAGTAATAATAAGTTTTTGCTTTCATATTCTGATATTTCAAGTGCTTTTATTAACTCTGAGAATCATCCTATGGGCAAAAACAAAAAATGGCATTAGTCAGGAACCTATTTTCATTTCTTTTTCATACATGACAGAGTTACTGTATATTTTTTCAAAATTTTGGAGTACCCCACAGATTTACTATTGACAACGTAAAGCCTGAGCAAACATAATTAAAACAATTGCCACCCCTGCGGGATAACCAGCAGGCTAGATGGACGGCAGACGTAGATTTTGAGCAGCCCCCTTTTTGATTGACAAGGGCAATTACTGTTATACTGCATTACTGCATTACTTAATTGATGCAGTAACTATAACTTGAAAGCGTGTATTGAAGGATTTTTACAACCAACATCAAAACTATTTACTGCGTTACTGCAATAAAATTTCTGGCTAGCCCTCCGTGGGGTTCTGGTAGCAACCGCTACTTTTGTTCTCGTTGACAAAAGTTTGTGGTTGATTGACTTTTTTGGTTGATTACTTTGTCCTGGTGTCACAGACTCGATTGCGAGATTGATGGTATTTTATTTTTGCACAAACTCCTTTATCCCAATCGTAATACAAGCTATGACACTCAATTTATATTTACTGCGACATGGAGAAACTACTTTTAGTCAAAGTGGTAATTTCTGCGGTGAAACTGATGCGGAGTTGACATCTGTTGGAATGCAGATGGCATCCGCTTTTGCCGATGTTTATCAAAAATTGAAGTGGGAGGCTGTTTATGTTAGCCCCATGAAGCGCACAATTGCAACTGCCAAGCCATTTTGTGATGCTATCGGTATGGATATGCAGTTGCGTGACGGACTTAGAGAAGGTAGTTACGGCGAATGGGAAAGGAAGAGTAAATCGTTTGCCCAAGAGAATTACGCAGAAAACTATGTAAAATGGTTGACAGAACCTGCTTGGAATGCACCCATTGGTGGAGAAACTGCGGTAGATATTGCTAACCGTTCTATGCCTGTAATTGCTGAAATTCAAGAAAAACATCCCCAAGGTAATGTTTTAGTAGTTTCCCATAAAGCCACGATTCGGATTATGCTTTGCAGTTTACTAGGAATTGATTTAGGACGCTATCGCTATCGGGTGAATATTTTGGTCGCGTCGGTAAGTATGGTTAAATTTGACGTTAATGGCCCCTTGTTAGAAATATTAGGCGATCGCCATCATCTACCCGATCATATTCGCGATCGTCCGGGAACATAATAGTCCCTTAAACAAAAACCGAAGACTAACACAAAGAGAAGGCGGGCTGCGCCTACGCACCTCAAGGCGTAGGATGTCAGTCAATTTCAGCCATGTGCTTACTGTCTAGCTATACGCCTAAACACTTGCGGGTTTAAGTGATGATAATAATCAAGACTGTTTATGGTTACACACTCATGTGTGTAAAATTCGTTGGACGCCACTCGGAGTTTCACAGAGAAATCAAACAATTAACTGGCATTTACGAGCGTACAATGTCGTAAAGCTCGCATAGGCGAGAAACCATATTGCTTGTGCCATGCTGGTTTGGCTTAGATTAAAACATTTAGCTGCTCAAACTTGTCTTACTGTTTATAAAATCAAGCACAACTTACTTTCGCTCTTATTTAATTCAGCAATTAAAACGTCCAGACGTTCATATGTGTTTGGTCTAATTTAAATTGCCGCGTGGTGATCGCCTGTCTGTGAGAATGCCTTGAAGCGCAAATCATATTCAGATGTGTTTGCCCTGTTTGCCTGCCCGCGAAGAGTGCCAGTTGCGTAAGTCCTGTGTATAACTTTTAGTGCGATCGCGAATCTTGTATGTCAGGTTACGCTCAACGCAATCTAACCTAAATCTTGTTTTTGTTAAGTTTTACATTGACATCTATGCTGATGGCGAAGTTATTAACACTCCTTCTGAATCTAAACATAGGCTCAAGTGTACTCAGACAAAATCCTCTCATAGATTCCATAGTTCTCTTGGTCATAGCAGCAAAAAATCACTCTTTGGGGGCGACCATTCTTTTGTAGTTGTTCGGAGCATATTTTCACTGCCACCTCAGCTGCTAGAGCCTTAGGATATCTATAAATGCCAGTACTAATGCAAGGAAATGCCAAAGTATCAAACTCTTTATCTGCAGCGATTTGCATACACTTGCGGTAACACTCTCGCAGGAGTTCAGGTTCTCCGTCATTACCTCCTCGCCATACTGGTCCCACAGTGTGGATGACGAAGCGTGCTCTCAAGCGATATCCTTTAGTTAGTTTAGCATCACCGATATTACATCCTCCAAGTAACCGACACTCATCAACAAGCTCAGATCCAGCTGCCCTGTGTATCGCACCATCAACTCCACTACCCCCAAGCAGACTAGTATTTGCAGCATTCACTATTGCATCAACTTCTAGCTTTGTGATATCGCCCAAAATAATTTCCATAAAACTAATTAAGCTTAAAGAATCCATTACGATTTCAGCATTCGTGACCGTTTGATTTGTTTGAAAAAGGGCGACAAACAGCAACCCTTGTTACGTTTACGTTTGGTCGAAGTCCGGCAAGCTAAGTCTTGGTACGGTTACATCAGTTCTGTTTTAGACCCCCAAATCTTGCCTCCATACGTTGTTGCCGACCTTTATGGCTTTATGTGGCGCATTGAATCCGCTTTGAGAAATTTAGGATAGTATTTTTTACAAGTGTAGAAAACACTATCAGTCTTATGGGTGTAAAAATATGAAGCGCTTTGCTCCCGCTATTTTGGCAGTTTTCGCGGTCAGCATGTCTATTCTAGCTGTTGCTCAAAATGCTAATGCCTCGCCATACGATTATCGGCGTGAAAGATATTATCGGTATTATCATCACCACTATCATCACCATTGGCGCGATCGCCATGAACGTGAAAGACGCCGCTACCATCGCTGGCATGAAGGACGCTACCGTCGCTGGCATG
>CAZZYE010000330.1:0-7818 GCA_964658145.1 uncultured Stigonema sp. | reverse complement strand
TGAGCCTCCAACTAGCGGACTACGCCGCAAGTGATATATGGAAGAAACATGTTTTAATGTTCCCCGTGTTTCTTAGGAGCTTTGTAACCTGATTCAATTCTTCTCAGCTTCTGGCATTCGCCAAATGTTCTTACTCTGAGTCAACAGACAAAAGCCGCTGATTACTAAAGTGAGTAAAGCTAAACCACGATTTTCCAAAGTGTGACTTTCCATGAGAATCAAAACACCCAGACCAATCAAGACAAAGGGAACGAGTTGATTACCATAGCGAGTTAGGAAGTCGGCAATCATCGGTGTGCGAGTTAACAGGTAGGCAGCAGAACACCAAACTCCCACCATCGAGTAGAACACTCCCAGAATTACCAGAAGGCTTTCCCACGTACTACTGGCAAACAACGGCGCGTAGATAGCGATGTTGTCACCCCCATTTGCAATTGTCACCGCCGCAACACTGTAGGTTTGGGGAGACAGAAAGCTGTTAAACCAAGGGTGAACAGACTGTTCTTTTTCCGCTTCCGCTTCGGTATCTTCAATATCCTGGTTAAGCCAGCGATTGATCCCAATCATCATCGGAGCAATACCGAGCAATCCAATCCAGGGTTGCGGTAGGATCAGGCTGCCGAAGAAAGCAGGTAGGCTAGCAAAAACCAGGGTACTGAAACCAAGGTACTGACCCGCAACGATGTGACGACTACGGAAAATTGCATTCACCTGGGAGAAAAACAGCGACAGAAGTACAATGTCGTCAAGGTTGGTAGCAACGAAGGCAGTTAGCCCAGTGGGAATTGCAGTAGATAATCCGCTCATTTGTGTTTATTCTTAATTCTTGCGCTAGCGTTATTCGTCTTCAACTGATGAGGAACTACTACTGGGTTAGGGGTTGTACATCTCATCAATTCCGCGTTGCATCGATCCCACAATTCCTGGAGAACGGCGTTTTTGGATGAAAAACCATCCACAGGTGACGACCAGATACAGCAAGAATAGGTAAGGAAACATATTGTAAGGAGCATCTGGTACTGGGAACATGGTGCTGCCGGGAATTCCCACACTACCCAAGACTGGAATGATCATGAATCCAACTCCCAGAACGGCAAACACTACATCCTGAATCCGGAGTTTTCTGATTCTGTATAGGTAAAGCGGCGCAGCCAGAGAAATCAGCATGTACACCGTTAAAAATCCGAAGCTAGAGATCGCCCCCAAATAGCCCATACTGTCGAAGAGTTTGATGTGAAACAACGACATGACTGCGGGGATCGCAAATATGATCAGCGAACACATTTTGATCGCCACGTAGGGCGTTTTGTTGGTGGAGTGCGCTGCACCTAGTTTGGAGTTAAACAGACCGTGACGTGCCATCGTGAAGAACACTCTGGCTGCCGGATTGATACAACCGAGTACACAACTAAAGAAGGAAAGGAGGGCACCAAAGGCAACTAACTCTCCGAACCACCCTAATCCTAGTTGTTGTGAGAGGAAAGTTAGTGGTTCTTCGGTTTTAGCTATGGATACGCCAGTACCACTAAAACCCAGCACCTCAATATAAGTTGTGGCAACGAAAAATACACCAGCCAATATCGTACTACCCATCAACGCTCTGGGAATGGTGCGTAATGGGTTTTTTGCTTCATCTCCCAAGGTGGTGGCACTTTCAAAGCCAGAAAAGCCAAACATCACCAACACAAGGCCCATCGCCACCTTACCAGGAGTTACACCTTGAAGAGTCAGTTGGGGCAGATCTAATGCAAAACCCTTGTGTGCCCAGATAATGATGCACAAGATTGAGATCAGCGCAATCGAGATGCCCTCCAGCCACAGCATGGCGATCGCTGAGAGTTGGATATCTTTATAAGCTGCATACCAGGAAATCCCTGCACCTAAAGCTAACAGCGTCAAACTCGAAGGATGAATTCCCACTTGACCAATCAAGGTCGCACTGAAGTTGGCAAAACCGCACAGCACTGACATGCCTGTAAACAAATAAGCCAGCACCAAACTCCAGCCACAAATCACACCCGCTGTTGGACCTAGTCCTTTGACGATGTACGAGTACAGCGAACCCGGACTCGCCGAACGACTGGCGAATTGGTTGATGTTAATACTGACAAATACCAGCCCCATCAAGCCGATTAAAAAGCTTAACCAAGTGCCGTTCCCTGAAAGGGCAACGATTAAGCCGATGTTGGATGCGGGTATTGTTGTCGGTGCAATGACTGCGAACGATTGCGCTAGAACTTCCCCAAACGAAAGGCAGTCTGGTTTTAAGCCGTTTTTGCTCTGTTTAGTCTCTGTCATCTGCATAAGTCGAATTTCTTTGGTCATCAGCAAATTCCCCAGTGGATAGATGTTCAAATTGGGTGCTGTTAACCCAAACTGAACTGGTGAACTTTGCCTTCACAAGGATCCTTTTCTAAAGGCACAGTTTCAGTGTATTGTTCCTCACCAATAGGAGCAAATACTCTTTTTTGTCAAAGTTATAGACTAAAGTTATTGAACTTGGGAAGAATGTATCATAATTTACTAATTTAAAATTTTTTACGCATTGTCATTAATCTTATATTTGTTGTGTATTCTAAGATATATAGGGATTGTACTGGTATTTACCACAAATAAATACAATAGTAATATTTATTACTATTAATTTGATTACGGATGCACTCAAAAAATCATCACTGCTACTAGGTAAACCTTGAAAACATCGGCTGCTCGTTAAAAATCTAAAAACTAAATACTACTCCTGGGTCAATTTACCGCATAATAGAGAAATTATTTATCAGTTTATAGACGTGAGAATAATCGCGCCGGAAGCTCTTAAGAGCCAAAATGACATTTGAGCAGTTGCGAATTTTTCTAGCAGTTGCAGAACTTCTGCACTTTACCCGTGCCGCAGAAGCGCTTTACATGACTCAGCCAGCCGTCAGTGCAGCGATCCAAACCTTGGAAGCAGAATACGGCGTGAAACTATTTCATCGGGCTGGTCGCAATACCCAAATAACTGATGCTGGTAAGTTGCTACAGATGGAAGCGCAGAAAATTCTTGAACAAGTTGCTTTAACTGAGCAAGGCTTGCGAGAATTGAACAATATGCAACAGGGTGAGTTAAAGCTGGGAGCAAGTCTCACCATTGGTAACTACTGGTTACCCAGTAAGATTAGCCAGTTCAAGCGCCAGTATCCTGGCATTTCTGTCAAGTGTACCCTGGGCAATGCGGAAGAAATTTGCCAAGGGACAGCAATTGGACTGTTTGATTTAGGGTTAGTGACAGGAGAAGTCAAAGCCTCTGTTCAGAACTGTTTGAGGCAAGAAGTTGTGGGGAGCGATCGCCTACAAATTGTTGTAGGCAAATCTCATTCTTGGTATAAGCGTAAAGAGATTTCTCCAGAGGAACTCCTCACAACCACTTGGGTGATGCGAGAGTCTGGTTCTGGCGCACAGCAGGTGTTTGAGCAAGCCCTACAAAGTTGGGGAATAGATCCCACGCTATTAAATGTTGTTCTCGTCTTGAACAGTAGCGAGATGGTGAAGGCTGTAGTTGAAAGCGGTGTTGGTGCCGCCGCCATTCCGGAATTGATGGTACAAAACGAACTAAAGCTGTCTACACTTCATGCAGTTCAGGTTATAGATAGAGAAAAAGGCTCTGGTACAAAGCTGGAAATTATTCAACCTGTTTGGAAGTTGAAACACCTCCAGCGTTTTCAGACTCGAGTTGCCAGCGCTTTTGAAGTGATATTGAATCAGGGTTTTTAATTTAAATCTTGCACTTGCACTGATGTTTTTCTCTAATCAAAGAATCCCCTTGCCTTTAGGCATGGGGAGTGTCAACAACCCAGCGCTACGGCTCAATTACAAACACCATCCATACCCACGCAATCCACACCTGCACCAGTAATATCTCCGGCTGCATGGCCTACAGTGTCTGTAAAAGCAAATGTTAAACGATGACGCAATTGATTGAAGACTGGGTTGACAGGTTGCCAAGTCCAGAGAGAGGGGATGTTTTCGTCATCCCCCGGCTTATATCCCCACAGACGCGAAGATGGGGCAGATCGCCGATTTTGTTAAAAGTGCTGTGAGGCTTTGGGTAGCAATGGCGCAAAAAAAACCCATTGCTAAGTATAGAAACCCGGTTTCTTGGAGAAACCGGGTTTCTAGAACACCTTTCCTTGTGGGTGTGCAAAATATGAATTTAATTTTCTTCTATTTCATCTGAACGCTCATTATTTCTCACAATAACTATTAAACACGCACAACTAGCAACTAGCTTGATTAGATTTAAAGCGCCACTTTTTAAGACAATAAAAGCACCTAATCCTATCAAAACAAAAGGCACAAGCTGATTGCCTCTTCGAGTCAGAAAATCAGCTATTACTCTTTGGTGGCTTAGTTTGTATGCTGTGTAGCACCAGACTCCTATTAATAAAAAGAAGACGACTATAATTATCAAAAAACTCCCAAAATCGCTACTGGCAAATAACGGCACGTAGACGCTAATGTTGTCGCTACCATTAGCAACAGTGACAGCTGCTACACTGTAAGTTTGGGGAGAAAGAAAACTAGCAATGGTTGAGTCCTCAAATTGCTCTGTTTCTTCCTTGACGAACTCTGATAAATCTTCTTCCTGATTAACCAAACTGCTAATACCTATAGCGATTGGTAGGATACCAAGTAATCCAATCCAATGTTGCGGTATGATTAACCCGCCAAATAATCCGGGAAGACTACTAAAGATCAGTGCTGCAAAACCTACATACTGACCTGCAACAATATGCCTAGGAGTGAAGCTAGCATTCACTTGAGAAAAAAATAGCAACAGGATAACTATATCATCGATGTTAGTGGCACTAAAGGCAACTGCCCCTGTGCTAATTGCAGTGATTAACCAGTTCATTCTGGCTCTTGACTCCTGACTACTTCTCTAATAATTAAGCATGAATAAGCTTGTAACAGCTTTCACCGAAGGAATAATCGCCTTCGTAGCGACCAATATCGATGACTTGCTGATCCTACTGTTATTTTTCTCACAAGTAAATGTGAATTTCCGTCGGCGACATATCGTTATTGGTCAGTATCTTGGTTTTGTAGTCATTATCGTTGCTAGCTTACCAGGGTTTTTTGGTGGCTTGGTAGTGCCGCAAAAATTTATTGGATTACTGGGACTACTACCTATCGCAATTGGTTTGTTGCAATTGGTGAATAGGGGAGAAGAAACTACAGAAGTTCAGACAGTAACTAGTACTTTTCAGCAGCCATTACATAATAACCCCATAGTGTCTTTTCTTTTGAGTGTTTTAAGTCCCCAAACTTATAAAGTGGCAGCGGTGACAGTTGCTAATGGCGGTGACAATATCAGCATCTACATACCGTTATTTGCTGGTCAAAATCTTGCCAGACTGGCAATAATTCTGAGTGTATTTTTTTTAATGGTAATGGTTTGGTGTGCGATCGCCTACCTATTTGCTCGTCAAGCTAAAATTGCTAATGTTTTAAGTCGCTACGGTAAGGCTTTTGTCCCTTTTGTCTTAATTGGTTTGGGTCTGTTTATTATGTATGAAAGAGGTACATTCAGCCTAATAAACTAACTTACAACTTGCCATAAGTAAGATTGTATAAATGACAAACCGAAGTGGGCGTTGAGGAGCTATGTGGCAGAGCTTAGCACCTACCAACACTCCTGGCACAGAACCTAACCAGATCGGCAATACCAGACTCCAATCAACTGTACCTAAGGTGAGGTGTCCAAGGGAGGTAAAAGTTAATAAAATCCCTGCCTGTGAAATATCTGTACCCACCAATTTATGAGTATCCAGGTGGAAAAAGGCAATCAGCACCAATGCGAACATCGAACCAGAGGACACACTGGTTAGACCTACCAAACAGCCTAAAACCGCTCCCAAACTCATTGCCATAACCCGACCCTGCTTGGTTTCTAAGTCTAACTTTGGCAGTTCGGGGAACTTCAACTCAGGGAAAAAAGTCAACAGCATCAATTGTGTCAGCGCCAACAACGTGACCAATAGAATCATCATCCCAACCATCTCAAGCAGGATGTCATTCAGGTTATCCTCTCCGGTTCGCTTGATCAGGTGCAAAATTCCTACCCCCAACATTGAGCCAGGAACACTCCCCAATGCCAGCCATTGAACCGCTTTTATGTCCAAGGTTTTCTGTTGCCAGTGTTGGAAGCCGCCAACAAACTTCATCAATGTCGCCGCCACAACGTCAGAACTCACGGCGATCGCAGGTGGAACTTGGAAGACAAAAATCAACATTGGCGTAATTAGAGATGCACCGCCAATCCCCGTTAAACCAACGACGATGCCAACAAAAAAGCTGAACAGTGGTAGTAATGAATAATCCATGATGCTGTCCTGATGCTGGGTATTATGGTCCTTGAGTTGAAACCAAAAGTAAGGAACGTGGATTTATCTCTATTATAAATACATTATTTTGATGGTATTACCGTAGTTTACCTCAAAGAGGTGGATATAGTCCTGCGTAATATCAAGTAAGTTTGAGCATCCGTAATCCTTAGCCCTTACCCACCAACACTCCCAAACGATCAAAGGGATGTTCTGCAATACATAGTTTTGCTTGAACTGATATCTTGCACCATTCGATAGTTCGTGTAGGGGAGCCACAAAGAGTGCGCGGAGAGAAGTTGCAAGGAGGGAAACCCTCGCCCGCAAACTTCGGGGTTCCCCGCGTTGAGAGGAGTGGTGAGTGAGCGTGCTGTAGGCGGGTTTCCCGCCGTAGGCAACTGGTGAACCCGAAGGGCGTTGGGCACTGCCCACCAACGCAAAAATAGGCATTTCTGTCAATGGTGGGCGATGCCCACCCTACAAAAATAGCGTTATTGCAAGGAGTGCAAGATGTGATTTGAACTAACATAAGACTGTAGAGACCGTACTGTACAGTCTCTACAAGACCTACTACATAAAAAAAAGCCCCTTCGGGTTCGCAGGCGACTGGCGTGGGTTGGGGGGATCAAGTCTTATCCGAACCGTATTGCGTAAGTGGTTTTTAATTAGGTATATAGTCTCTAGTAAGGCTTTTGGAAATGTTTCAAACTGATCTGGGTAAGCTGTTTCAGTCTTTTCTCAACTTTTTCCAGCAACTGCTTGTTGCCCGTTGGCGTTCTCTGCTGTTGCTATTGATCGGCGTTTATTTACCTCTGCAAATCTTTGGATTGCTGGCATTAGAGGTGCGGCAATATGAAGGTGGTTTCCCGTGGGATGTACCCATACTAATGGCAGTTCACTCCACAGCACAGGCGCAACTGGATGTTTTTGCCCGGACACTGACTAAGTTTGGGTCATTGCGGGTTGTGTTTCCCATTGTCTGTGTCATCGGGCTGGTATTTTTGCTCCGAAGACGGTGGCGATCGCTAACCTATTTACTCACCACAGTACTGGGAAGCAATATTATCAACCGTACAGCCAAAGAATTAATGCATCGAGTACGTCCCCATCTGTGGGATTCACCAGCACCCGAATTGGATTATGCATTTCCTAGCGGTCATTCAATGACAAGTATGGCGCTAGTAGCAGCTTTGGTAATTTTGACTTGGGGTAGCGCTTGGCGCTGGTTAGTTCTGATTGTTGGTAGCTTGTTCGTAGTAGCTATTGGCTGGACACGACTGTACTTGGGAGTTCACTTTCCCAGTGACATTCTGGCAGGTTGGATGGTTTCAGTTGCTTGGGCAATTGGCGTTAGTTTAATCCTCAAACCGCATTTGACTCAAGCCGACGCTGGAAATGTTGCTCAGGTTGTGAATGAAACTACATTAACTCCTGAAGAAACAAAGTAGGGAGTGGG
>CAZZYE010000329.1:0-7855 GCA_964658145.1 uncultured Stigonema sp. | reverse complement strand
TCCTTATGTTTCCTTGGCTAAGTGTACTCTCGATTGTGCTAGGTGTTTTACTAATTGGCTGTTCTCCTCCAACGCCTGCAGTTCCTCCCACTGTTACGAAGAGTGCTCCTACAGCGACGCTTAATTTGGCTCAAACACCACCTGTAATGAAGACTGGTCAACAACTACCGATTTCAGGTCGAGCGATTGTTCATGGCACAACGCTTGATTTAGAAGTGGCGCGGACGCCGCGACAGCAAGAGATGGGATTAATGTATCGACCACCTTTGCCAGATAATAGGGGTATGCTGTTTCAGTTCCCGTCAGCGCAACCAATTAGTTTCTGGATGAAGGATACGCCTGTACCGCTAGATATAGTCTTTATGCATTCAGGAGTCGTGGAATATATCGCCGCGAAAGTACCTCCCTGCACTAGCGATCCCTGTCCTACCTATGGTCCAGGAAAGCCCATTGATCAGGTGATTGAACTGCGATCTGGGCGATCTGCCGAATTAGGTTTGAAGATAGGCGATCGGGTCAAAATTGAATTCCTATCCAGTACTTAGGTTCCCAGGGCGAGGGAAACAAGCTGCAAGGACTCGACTCACCAGTCGCCCGTAGCTCGGGAAACACTCGTGTCGGCACGCTGGCTCCCCTTAAAAAGGGGGAAAAAGCCCCCCTTTTTAATGGGGGTTGGGGGGATCTTCAGTCCGTAAACGCTACTAACAGCAAGCGTATTACCTCGTGTAGGGTGCGCTCTTCTCACTCGGGGAGACGAGTAGCGCACTCGTGCGTCGAAGATCGCGAACAACGAGAGGCACCACAACAGGCGCTCGTCTAGATTACAAAAAATCTACCTTTTGGTGTACGTGTAAAGAGTTGCCAATAAGTGAATATAGGCTATGGAATCTTTACGATGACAAGTGTAGTTAAATAAAGTACGCTCAATAAAAAAAGATAAAACTTTCTTTTGAAAAAAGTGTTGCTTGTAGCTTTAAGCACATAAGTGGCGCTAAAATTTATTTTTACCACATCGCTCAGCTTCGGGAACACCACACAAGCTGTGATTTTGTGTTTACGAGGTACAAGCGCAATGATATAATACTCAATAATCGAAAATTAAAGTATATTATTAAAATATTAGCTCTTTTTTTTGGCACAATTTCTCTCAAATCTGTAAAATTTGGAAAAATTAGCTAAAATTGTCTTACTATCTCTTGAAGTTATAAGTTTCTCGCTTATAGACTTAGTTTGTGCAAAGAGAAAACTTTTTGGCAATCTTGTCGGAATTGTTCCCGTGCCTTTGGAAGTAGAGTGAAGGGTCTTTCAAAAAAGCCTAGTCTGTAAAGATTAGGTTTAACATAGTTGGATGCATTGTAAATCTTCGATTTACCCCTGGCATAGTGTAAATGTCCTGTCTATTTACTACCATCCTACGACGCTCCGCAAGGTTGGATCTATGAGTCGGTAATTATAAATGCCGCACTGTACCAGGAGAGCAACAACGAAAAACTGTGTTTCACTAAGTTAAACTCCGTTTTTCGATTATACAGGTATACTGCTTACTAACTACTTAAAAGTGGGAAATTGATGTATGACAATACAATTTACACAAGGAGGTGAGATACAAATGTCACCAACGACCTATTCTCGACTTATTCATTTCTTACAAGACGATTTGGCAATTTCCGCAGCTTCGATTGCGGTTGCTCTTCGTCACAGCAAGCAAGATCCTGGCCCGTTACCGATGATTCTTTGGCAGTATGGGTTAATTACTCTAGAACAGCTAGAACAAATTTATGATTGGCTAGAGACGGCATATTTATGAGTAGCTTATTCAGGAGAATTAAGTATGCCACATCAACTCTGCCTTTGGACTCATGCTGATAAATAGGGAAAGAAACTACACAAATTTAGAGAGCGGGTCGATAATTTAACCCGCTATGCTTGATTATTAGTCATTAGGATCGGGGCTGTGATGAATGGGTGGGGTGACAACTTAATCAGCACTCTTGTTGATTGACGGACCAACGATGATCAACTTCTACAGCAGAAAACTGACAAATTTCTTCTAAGTGCTTTTGCTGAACAACTGCTTTACGCATGGTAATAATTAACTGATTCACCTGATGCCGCAAGTTTGGGTCGTGATTGACTGCTAACATGGTTTGTCTTTCTAGCAGTTGCAGGATGAGTTCGTAGTGGATAGGTGAAGGCAGAGGAATTGACTGCATGAAATTGATTTTAAATTTTAGATGTTGGATTGATTAGAGAGTATTTGTCTATACATTAAATTGTTACATAATTAAACTTTGTTTGGTGAAAACCTAAATTTAGCTAGTCATAAGATTTGGCGAAGAGATTGGCGATCGCCAACTCCGGATGTGGCGCTTTCACCAAAGATTCTCCAATCAGGACTGCGGATGCTCCTGCTTGTGCTACCACACTCAGGTCATCTGGGCTATGTAGTCCTGACTCGCTCACTACCAGGATGTTCCGTTCCTGCAATTGCTTACCCCGAGATGCTAACAATTCGCAAGTAGTTTGCAACTCAACAGAGAAATCTTCTAAGTTACGATTATTAATGCCTACTAAGGAGACGCCATCTATAGCTAACACGCGGTCAAGTTCTGCCAGAGAATGGACTTCTATCAAAGCTGTCATTTTCAGAGCGTTGGCAATTTTGACGAAGTATTGCAAATCTTGATCGCTAAGTATAGCTGCAATCAATAATACCGCATCTGCACCTCGAACACGCGCCAAGTACATCTGGTAAGGATAGATCACAAAATCCTTACACAGTAGTGGTAAATCCACTGCAGCACGAACAAGAGCTAAGTTGTCAAAGCTACCTGCGAAAAACTTTTCATCTGTTAGTACAGAAAGACAACTAGCACCACCTTGCTGGTATTTTTGTGCTATCTCTACTGGGTCAAAATCTGACCGTAAAATCCCTTTACTAGGTGAAGCTTTTTTGACTTCAGCAATCAAAGCCGGCTTAGTCTTGCCTTGTCGCAATGCTGCTACAAAATCACGAGTAGGCGGTGTCGTAAGTGCTTGACGCTGCAACTCTTGCAACGGCACCTTTTCCCGCATTTTGTCAACTTCTACTTCTTTGTGCCAAACAATTTCCTCTAAGATATTTTTTGCCTCAGCATCAGGCACAGCAACCTGATACATCAACATGGGTATAGCAACAGATGGGTTGGGTGAACGGCGGCGAATTTGCATAAAAAATTATGAATTATGAATGCTGAATTATGAATTATGAATTTTTCAGCATTCATAATTCATAATTCATAATTTAAGAGGTAACTGCTCGTTTGTAGGCTTCGTCCAGCACTTCGGAAAGTGTTGGGTGGGCGTGAACCAAATGCGCTAGAGTGTGGACAGTTTGACGGTTGGCGATCGCGGCGGACGCTTCATGAATTAAGTCGCTAGCGTGCATTCCGAAAATGTGGACGCCTAAAACTTCCCCTGTATCGAGGCGATACACTACTTTTGCCATACCATCAGCTTCGCCTTCTGCTAGTGCTTTAGAGTTACCTTTGAAGTAAGTTTTTGTCGTCCTGACTTCAAAACCCTCTGCGCTACCAAGTTCATTCGCTGCTGCTTCAGTCATACCAACATAGCTGATTTCGGGGTGAGTAAACGCCGCTGCTGGGATGCTGCGATAGTCTACTTCCTTGTGCCGTCCACAGATATTGTCTACTGCTAGAATGCCTTGGGCAGAAGCGGCGTGAGCAAGCATCATTTTGCCGTTTCCATCGCCAATTGCCCACAGATGCGGTATCACTTCACCAGATGAAAGCACTGCCATACTGTCATTAACTGGGATAAAATTCCGCCGATCAAGTTCTACACCCACAGACTCCAAACCCAGGTTTTGCGTAGCCGGGATGCGTCCTGTGGCGACCAAGCAAGCATCTACCTCCAACACATCTACGAATTCTTTGGTTTTGAAGTCGGCTAATTCAATCACCACGGGTGAACCTGGAATGACTTTTTGGGCGTAGATTCCTACATATGTTTCAATATCGCGAGGAGTAATTAGCACCCGTTCCGCCAGTTTGGCAATATCACGGTCAAATCCTGGCATCAGCTGGTCCAAGGCTTCAATCATCGTGATTTCGCAGCCCAAAGCTGAGTATACATCAGAAAACTCCAAGCCGATGTAGCCACTGCCAATAATTGCCAACCAGTCCGGTAGCCATTCCAACTTTACACCTTGGTCGCTGGTAAAAACTGTTTTGCCGTCTACCTCAATGCCAGGGGGAACGAAGGGAATGGAACCAGGGGAAAGAATGATATCTTTGGCTGCGATCGCTTTTTCACCACTGTCTGTCGTCACGGTTACTTTTTGGATTCCGGCTATTTTACCCCAACCCCTAATTATATCAACTTTTAACCGTTTGAGGCTGTTGGTTAAGTCGCCTTGAATTTTAGATACGAGATTTCCAGCATGGTTGGCGATCGACGAACGATCAAACTCTACACTTCCCAGTTGAATTCCCAGCGTTTTGAGGTGATGAGCATTGCGTAACTCTCGCACACGTCCGGATGCCGCTAACAGTGCTTTAGAAGGAATGCAGCCTCGGTTGACACATGTTCCGCCCATGTCAGCCGCTTCGATAATGGCTGTTTTCAGACCGCAGCTAACAGCGTGTAAGGCAGCGCCGTGTCCGCCTACTCCAGCGCCAATAATCACTAAATCGTAATCAAATACCTGACTCACGTTAGTTTCCTAGTGTGCTTTGCCTATTTATTCTTCACTGACCAAGCAAGAGCGTGCCAGTTTTTTAATTTTACGGTTCTTTAATTAATAAGCAACCGTAGTTTTTTATAAACAATAGCGGTTCGTGCAAAACCCCTGATAATGAGTCAGCCTTAAAATATTTGTTCTTAAAATAGGGCGGGCGAGACGCCCACCCCACAAGAAAAGCAAATATCTTGTGGGGTGGGCATCCTGCCCGCCCTATTTTTAGTTTATTTGTGCCTAACTACAAGCGCAATTCAGAAATTAACCAAGTGTGGAAGTGGAACTTGGCACGAAGCCTAAGCCGTGTGGACTATTGAAACCGCTTACTAATGGCGAGATTGTGCCATCTTCTGGGTCGATAGTACCGATAAAGCCCTTGTTGGTTGACGATGTGTAAGCAGTTCCAGGTGTAAAGTTACCACTAATCTCGTAAACTGCTCCTGCCGAGGTGTCAGCCACTAGAAGGCTGCTAGGAGTTGCAGGGGCAAAAACAGTGTCATCTAAAGTGATTCCTGGATGGGGAACGATCAGACTCACTTGCTGCTGTGCTGTACCTGGGTTTGCGATTCTAAACTGAGTTTGATCATTTTCACCCTCAAGTATGAAACCGCCATTAGGAGTCACACCTAGGGAATCTGGGTCTTTGATGTTTAAGGCAGCACTGCTTGACAACACAGGGGTGACAGTAGCTTGACCGTTGCTTAAACTGAGTGTAGCGAGAACTGGATTGTTGTTAACGCCGTTGCTATCGAGAGTTGGTGATGAGGGATCTAGATAAATTTGACCGTTTAAGAACCGAATATCGTCATAACCGCCACCACCGTTGATTGAAGGTAAGTTGTAGGTTTGCTGATTACTTGTTGTTGGGTCAATGACTGTCAGTTTTGGGTTGCCGTCTTGGTTTAATAATGCGTATACCTGACCGCTTGTGGGATCGACACGCAATCCATCGTTGTGACCTGGGACACTAAATGTGTTAACTAGCTGCCCCTTAGTGGTATATTCAGCAATTGTCGTTGGTAAGCCATCGGAACCGTCTGACTTTGTGCCGTTGCCGTAACCTACGAAAACATTGTTGCCAGATACATCAATTGAATCAGGCTGCGATGCACCTGCGGGAGGTAATGCGAATTTGGAAACGTTGTCGAAAAACTGTGCCATAACTTATTTTTGTGGTTTCTTCGGTTAACTCCTAAATCGTATAGACGCTGTATTAAGTAAAATTTAAGCCTTTAGGTGTTTTCGATTAAGTAAATATTAAGCTACAGCCAATTTCATCTATTTGAACTACAGATACTTGGTAGGGGCACAACAATGTTGTGCCCCTACAATGTGGTCTAATTACCCTAATTGCTGTAATTGTAAGTGTATAACCAAATACTAATCAAGCCAGAGCGTACAAGTTCCTTCATTTAAGGGTATCGTTCAATCATATTTATGATTTATGCTACTAGTAATGCTTAGCAGAATTAAAAAATAAAAATTAAAAAAGCTTGTATCATCAGCTTTTCGGTGATTTTGAATGATTGCTTTATTCCGCGTCCGCTGTAGTAGGTAAGTAGAAATTGTTATTGATGCTTTTAAAGTAATGAAGTAACATAGCATACGCGCCAACACAATTTTACGGACATGTCTATTAAGCAGCTTCCCTCCTTGGAAAAACTACTTGCTCACCTAGATCTTGTGGAAACCCAACGGCTTCTGCAAGACTTAGTGGCAAACCATCCAGAACTCATAGAGGAGATTGACCGCTATGTCAGCTTGATAACTAACCCTGTAGCAAGCCTTGAACCCTCAACGTCTAGACACCGAACTACTGTTGATCCGGTTCCTTTCCAGCGCCAAGTAAGCCAGATTCTGCGAGATGCTGTGCACTACTGGGAAGAAGGGTGTGAGGATGACCTCATTGGCGAGGAATTGCTGAGTGTGGTTCAAACTGCTGTAGATTTTAGCGAACGAGGGGATGGCAGGGGAGCGATCGCCATTCTAGAAGCGATTACCTCTACCTGTGTGAAAAATTGGCATGATGTCGCCGATTACGGTGCTGACAATGAAGAGATTGTCCATGAACTGAATGAAGCTTGGTGTGAAGCAATTCTGACTACCGATCTCACATCAGAGGAAAAAGTTGAGATCAAGGTAAACTTAGAAACATGGCAGTCCGAGTGGGATACTGATTTTGGACTGGCACTAGATGCTTTGCAACAGGGCTGGGATTATCCGCCACTGATGCAAGTTTTCGAGGGAAATATCACAGAACACGCGCCAGACTACGCTGATGATTTAGCAATAATTCGTTTGAAAATTCTTGAACGTGAGGAGCGTTACCAAGAATACCTGCTTTTGGCAAAAGCGTCAGGGCAAACCCAGCAGTATTTAACAATGCTAGCTCAATTAGGTCGGGTTGAGGAAGCCTTCGCCTTGGCAAAAACCCAAATGACCTCAATGGATGAAGCTTTTGCCTTAGCTAAAACGCTCTTTGCGCAGGGGGCTTTGCCGCAAGCATTAAATATTGCTCAGATGGGGTTGAATTTACCGGGTAACTACCAGTACGATTTGGGAACCTGGACAAGTGATTTAGCTCTTGAGTTGGGAGACACTCAAGCAGCTTTAGCAGCCAGAAAGGTGGCTTTTCAAGCCAGACCTTCTTTTAAGGACTACCAGAAAATAGAGAATTTAGCTGTTGAAAATTGGGCAAGTGTCAAGACAGACCTGTTGAAAATACTTTATACCCATGGGGCATGGGGAACGGAAGAAGCTAAGGTGGATATCTTTTTGTATGAGGGGCTAATTGAGGATGCGATCGCCACCGTTACCGAACTCAGTTCTTACTATTCAACAATAATTCGTAGGGTGATGGATGCCGCTATACCTCACAACCCTGACTGGGTAATTGCAAATGCCAGTCGTCGTGCTGAACCGATTCTGGATGCGGGTAAAGCGGAACAGTATTTTTACGCTGTTGATTGGTTAAAAAAAGTACGTACAGCCTATTTGGAATCGGAGAGGGGAGCGGATTGGTCAGCCTATCGGGCACAGTTGATGCAAACCCATGCTCGTAAGTACAAACTCATGGGATTGTTCAAGCAACGGGATATGGAGTAAAAATACTTATAT
>CAZZYE010000328.1:0-7859 GCA_964658145.1 uncultured Stigonema sp. | reverse complement strand
AAATCTAAGTAGAAAAAAGTGCTAGTTGAACTGTATTTGCAGGATTGTTTTGACGAGACTTCCCAAACAGAAGCTGTAAATTGTGGTAATACTGATGCCCTTACTGCCCAAACTTGGGAAAACTGGTTTGAACGCTGGCTGGAAATACTGTCACCGAATATTCCAACACCAATTTACGAATTAGGGCTACGTTTAACAAACGATACTGAGATTCAAGCGCTGAATGCCCAGTATCGTCACCAGAATAAACCGACAGATGTTTTAGCCTTTGCAGCATTAGAGGTAGACTATCCTCAGGTAGCAGAAATGCTTGCCTCCGAATCTTTATATCTTGGTGACATTGTGATTTCTATCGATACAGCCAAGAAACAAGCCCAACAGCAGGAACACCCCTTGCCAACTGAGTTAGCTTGGTTAGCATCCCACGGTTTACTGCATCTGCTAGGCTGGGATCATCCGGATGAAGAAAGCTTGGGCAAAATGCTAAAACAACAAGTAATATTACTGGAGGCAATAGGCATCGCTATTGACATAGAATAGAGAACCAGCAGAAATGTTAAGTGTTATTTCTTAATGCCCTTTTATAATCTTAATTAAGAAAATTTTCTTAAATCGGCGAAAGTTACTACTTCACCTGTTTGCTGTGATATCTTTATGCCTATGCCTCAACAAGTGTCTTTACCACCAACACCCAACCAATTAGAAACAGTTGTTACTAAGCAACGGGAACTCTCCTGGCATGTAGCCTCTAATTTATTTACTAGTTTTAAGTATGCCTGGGCTGGAATAAACTACGCTTTTCAAACTCAACGTAATTTTAGAATCCACTTATGTGTCTGTGTTCTAGCGATCGGCTTGGGCATTTTTTTACATTTGAAATCAGTGGAAATAGCAGTAATTGGCATCACCAGTGGTTTAGTTTTGGCGTTGGAGTTACTAAATACAGCGATTGAGTCGGTCGTTGACTTAACAGTTAAGCAAACGTACCATGAGTTGGCAAAAGTTGCCAAAGATTGTGCGGCGGGTGCTGTACTAGTATCTGCTTTGGTGGCAGTGCTGGTAGCTGGTACGCTCTTACTTCCTCCCCTGTTAGCCTTAATTCTGTCCACTTTTTAAGCAATCTTTTTAATCTTTATCAAAATGATATTGACAGCTATTAAAATCTGGTGACAATCAAACAAAAAGGAATGATTGGTACACACTAGGAGATATAAGCTGTGATTATAGTCATAGATAATTACGACAGTTTTACCTATAATTTGGTACAGTATCTGGGAGAACTGGCGGCAGATTTCCCAGTGGCATCTGATATTAGGGTTTTTCGCAACGATAAAATCTCTTTAGATGAGATTCTTGCCCTAAAGCCGGATGTCGTGGTCATTTCGCCGGGACCAGGTCGTCCAGAAGACGCCGGAATTTCTTTAGATTTAATTGAACACCTCGGACCAAGCTTGCCGATTTTGGGGGTTTGTTTGGGGCATCAAAGCATTGGTCAAGTGTTCGGCGGTAAAATTGTTTCTGCACCAGAGCTGATGCATGGCAAAACTTCTCAGGTTTATCACACTGGAGTAGGTGTTTTCCAAGGATTAGAAAATCCTATGACCGCAACCCGGTATCATAGTTTAGTGATAGACCGCCTCAGTTGCCCAGATGTGTTGGAAATCACCGCTTGGGTTGATGATGGCACAATTATGGGAGTGCGACACCGGAACTATCCTCATGTTGAAGGCGTCCAGTTTCATCCAGAGAGTGTCCTGACAAATTCAGGAAAGCAATTACTGCGAAACTTTCTGGAACAGTTACAGTCGAGAGTTAGTAATTAATGAAACGACGACAGTTGATGGGCTATGGTGGGGCAGGGTTGGTAACCGCTTTGGTGACTAACTTGGGATCTGAATCTCAGGCTACCGCTCAATCTAGCAGTTCATTATCAATTCAGTGGTTGGGTCATAGTTGCTTTCTGTTTACTGGTGGGGGTACAAAAATTCTCGTAAATCCCTTTCGGTCGGTCGGTTGTACTGCTGGCTATCGCCCACCAAAAGTTGCAGCAGATTTAGTGTTGGTTAGCAGTCAATTGCTGGATGAAGGTGTTGTAGAAGACCTACCAGGGAATCCCAAGTTAATTTACCAAACAGGGGTTTACGAGTTCAAAGGGATCAGGTTACAGGGAATTGCTATAGACCATGACCGTAAAGGTGGTAAGCAGTTTGGCACAAATACCGCTTGGGTCTGGAAGCAAGGGGGAATTAGTGTTCTCCATTTAGGAGGAGCTGCTGCACCCATTTCGATTGAGCAAAAAATTCTGATGGGTCGTCCTGATGTGGCGTTAATTCCCGTGGGTGGTGGTCCAAAAGCCTATAATCCCCAAGAAGCTAAGCAGGCGATTCAAGTTCTCAATCCTAAGATAGTGATTCCCACCCAATACCGTACAAAAGCGGCTGATGCTAACTGCAATATTTCCCCACTTGATAACTTTCTCACATTAATGCAAGGGATGACTGTACGTCGAGGTAATAGTGACACTATTACTGTTAGTTCCGGTAACTTACCAGAGAATAGTGCGATTCAGGTTTTGAGTTACAAGTTTTAAGTTAATTGTAGGGCAGGCATCTTGCCTGCCAAGCTAAACTTGCATTAGCAGCTACAAGCACTAGGGGGTAAAAATGCAAATAAAAGATATGACAGTTGATGAACTCAAGGCGTTGATTCGGGAAACTGTTGAAGAAACCCTAGAGGAGTTTTTCGCTGATCCTGACGAAGGGAAAGAAGTCACAGAAGAAGTCAAGCAGCAATTGCTCAAATCATTGAAGCGAAGACAAGCTGGAGAGCGTGGTATTCCAGCTGAAGAAGTTTACCGGAAACTCGGCTTAAATTAAGAGCAATGAACTACGAACTTGAGTTTACACCAGAAGCCGTTGCTGACTTAGAAAAGCTAACTCAGGTTGTGAGCAATCGCATTGTTAATAAAATCAATTGGTTGTCTGAAAACTTTGACATGATTACCCCTGAGCCTTTGACCGCTGATCTGGTAGGTTTCTATAAGCTAAGAGTAGGTGATTATCGGGTAATCTATTCCTTTAGCAATCAGCCAAAAATTATCACTATTTACAAGATTGGACACCGGAGAGAAATTTACAGGTGATTTCCAATGTTCGTCGGAGTTCTACTAGGCATTTTTATTTTCTCCATCGACCTACTACTACTGTATCAGCATCTCGGAGAACTTATTCTACTTTAGACTATATTGTTACATTACTTCATCTTCCGATGTAGCTTGTAATGTAGCGATGATTTTTTCTGTTTTGCGTTTGCCACGTCGTTGACCATAGAGACGTGCAGCAAAGCTAGTAATTATTGCTACCAAGTCAGTCATTAATTCATCCCGACCGTTGTCTGCCATGTTTACAATTTCCAGTTTGATACCTAATCGCGACAAAAGAAGATCCATGTAGTTGGTTCCAAAACGACACAGACGGTCTTTGTGTTCAACTATCAAAATGTCGTAATCATCTAAAGTCAGTAGTTTTTCTAGCTTTTTGCGATGGTCATTCAACCCGCTACCGACTTCTTTAACAACATGGATAATTTGATATCCTTTGGCGGTTGAGTACTGGCATAAACGTTCTGCCTGAGAATCTAAGTGAGTCCGATTTTCAGCAGAAGACACACGAGTATAGATAGCTGCCTTGCTAAAAGTTCTGTGGTCAAATTGGTTTTTTGGGTTAAAATCTACAATCACTGCGCCTGACGGCAATTGACGGGTAGGATAAGGAATCAACCCTTTTTTGTAATGTTTCCAAGCAGTCTGGTAAGCAATACCTAAATGCTTAGCGTAGTCTGAAAGTTTCATAGTTGGAGATACAATAATACCTCAGACTATATTAGCCTATAGAATAAGTTAAGTTATCCAATATCAGGATAGATAGACAGGTTAGCCAAAAGGTTCTAGAATTAGACTGATTGGAGTAAATTTACTTATTGCTGAATATACTTAATCATAGTAAAGATTTTCTTGTGATTCCCGATCGCAGAGGAATCACTCGATTAGAATCAGAAAGTCTTTAGTAGAGGACAAAAAACACATGGATGTCAAGCTGGTTTTGGCGGCGTTAACTGTTATATTTACTGTTTCGTGCTTATTCTTTGGCACGAAAAATGGATTTTATGATTCGGACAACTATCATGGCAATGGCTCTGCACATTGATCCAAAAAAGGCAAAATGTAAGCCAGCGCTGTAGGCGACTGGCGCACGCCCCTAGTCTCTAATTGGAAGAATTCTCATTAACCACGTTTTTCATGAAGGAGCGGGTTCTGTGGAGGGTAACTATGGGGTTGGCTCAATGGACACTTTGTTGAGCACAAAAGCCTTCCTTACACAAGTGTCTTCCCCGTAATATTTAGTCCGTCTAATTGCCCATAATAAAAGAACCCCTCCCCGAGGCGCGGGGAGGGGTTCTACAGAAATTGTGGGTAATAAGCGCGGACAAAATAGAATTCGTGGCTGTTGAGAAATGTTCAGAATCAGGAGGTAGGAGGGGAAAAGAGCATGAGCGATCGCCTATCAGCATCCTCTGGCATTGATCCAGGGGAGGCGGCTAGTGAATTAGAATGTTTACCATTAGGCGTCCACCACGATGACGAGGGCGTGTGTTTATTGGTACGCATGGGACCAAACCGCATCCTGCTTGACTGTGGCTTGGGGGATATTTCAGCATTGGTGAGGGAGTTGACACTCACGACAAATCGAGGTTTGTCTTCCCTACCAGTCGATTTGGTTCTCATTAGTCACGCCCACCCCGATCATGCTAGAGGTTTGTTAGCACTGCATCAGGCTTTTCCACTGTTACCAATCTACGCCAGTGAGGTGACAAGCAAGTTACTACCCTTAAATTGGTTAGAGCAAGAAGATGGTAAGGAAATAGCGCAATTTTGTCAAGCCTTGCCATTGCGATCACCGCTACAGTTCAAAGATGGTCTGGTGGCAGAACTTATTCCGGCTGGACATCTACCTGGTGCTGTGGCGATTTTGCTTACCTACACCACTCAGCAGCATTCTTACAAACTCCTCTACACAGGAGACTTTTTCTTGTCGAACTCGCGGCTTGTAGAAGGTTTGCGTCTAGATGAATTGCGGGGATTAGAGTTGGATGTGCTAATTATTGAAGGCAGTTACGGCACATCCCGTCATCCTCACCGCCGCAACCAAGAAAATCAATTAGCTGAGAGGATTAATCGGGCGATCGCCGAACATTCCTCCGTACTCATGCCCACACCCACTTTAGGGCTGGGTCAAGAACTGCTGATGCTGTTACGCAGTCATCACCACTTTACAGGACGAGATTTAAATATCTGGGTTAATGGTGCTGTCGCCACTGGATGTGACGCTTATCTAGAACTGCTACCTCACTTCCCTCCATCAGTGCAGAACTTCGCCCGCCATCAACCACTATTTTGGGATGAAAGAATACGTCCTTGTGTACGTCGTTTGCCGTCAGAACAGCGTCCTACTGTTGGTAACTCCCCATGTATTGTGATCACCGACTCTACATCCGATTTGAGTGCATACTATCAACCCGGCACAGGTCCTTGGCTGACACTCTTACCAGAAAAAACCAATATAAAACTTAACAAGCAATACTCAGGACTGACTACCGTAGAAACTTATTTCCTCGCCCAACATAGTGACGGTCCAGGAACTACTCAGCTCATTCATAATTTACGACCTAAACACGTCATTTTTGTCCACGGCAGCCCTACCTATTTAGCAGACCTCACGAGTTTAGAGGAGTTGCAAAACCGCTACCACATTCATTCTCCTGCTGCTGGCACATTGGTGGAACTCCCGATTGGGGAAACATTTTTACAACCAGCTGCCCCAGAGACTAATTATGAAGGTGAACTGACGGAGTTGGGAACAGTAGTAACGATTACGCTTCCGGATGCAATTACTGCCGACCCCCGTTGGCGGCAGTTTGCTGATACAGGTTTAATCGGTGCGCGTTGGCAAGGAGAAGAACTTGTATTGCGGGGATTGTCGCAACGAGAACTGCTTAACCAAAATAGCGATCGCTACATCTGGACTAGTGCAGACTGCTGCGGTACATGCCGACACCAAAGAGGACAACGGTGTTGGAACACCGCGTCTCCTTTGTATAATTTCAAGGTAACCCTTGAAGGCTACTGTCCCGCTTTTGAACGAAACAGTGATAGCTAATTGTTAATTGCTAACTGCTAATTGTTAATAGCACAATTAGCAATTAGCCATTAGCAATTTATTCGGGATTTGAGTCTGTGTAACGGTTGCGGATGCGTTCAGCTTCTGGACAATCTTCTGTCAGCAGAGGCTCAACATTTCCCCGTGGCACTGAAGCTAATTTTTGCGTTACAGCGCCAATGCTTTCTAGGCGAACCATTTCCTCCCAAGAACATGTTTCGTCTTCTTCTTCTGTTTCGTATCTTAGGGTGACTAGATCTCCCTCAATATCGATGATGCGGGCGCGTTCAATCCAGCGTTGCTGGTCCCGCAAGAACACGCATATCTCCCGTCCATCGCAACAGAGTTGATAAATCTTGCGGTGTAGCATTTACTGCTTCTGCCTTTGTAAACGTCTTTAAATCTGTAAACATCTGGGTTTTCTCCCAGCAGATGGCATTTTTTGGCGGTGAGTCCAGCGCTGCAGGCGGGTTTCCCGCGCCCAGGCGACAGGCGTTCCCGAAGGGTGCGTAAAACGTACCTTTAAAAATACCTTTCCTGACCCAAACCTTCATATTTGTTTGTAGTTATCAGGTCTATGGAAATTATTGGGTCATAGCTTTTGTGGTTACTCCACCAGTTACACTCAGTCTCTGTCTGGTTCATTCAGAAAATGTCTACTTCATAGAAGTAACACAATTCAGGAGTTTTCCTGAGCTAGTTAAGATTAGCTGGTAAGCCCTTAGATTCATTATGTAAAAAAAGATACTCCAAAAGAATGTCAGTTGCGGTTGCTTTAGTTGCCTACTTCTAGTCATTGGCATTGCTGGCAAGTATAGGACTCGGCTTTACTTTTACCCCTATGTACCTCATCTTAACTCATTCTCTGGCTTACCTTCATGGTTTTCTACAACAACATCTCAAGAGTTTTTAGTTTATGGTATTGGCTTGATTTGACAAGTACTCTGCGATCTCCAGTAAGGGCAATAACATCACGCTTTTTGCGAGGATCAGCTTTCTTTATTATTTAGGGGAAATTTCATGACTAGATTTGCGGATGCTTCTCGTTTAATTGCTCCTGTGCGAATTGCATCATCTAGACTTGCCAGCAATGCCAAGTCATCTGACTGATAGCTCTTTGTCGCCAGCACTTGATGGAGAAGACCTTCAGATTCAACACTAAGACATCCTGTTTGAAAAGCAGATTCAACGAGTGCACGAATCATCTTGATTAGAGCATATTTGGCAATTTCTTACCTCCAGTGTGATATATTTTAATACTCTGGTAACTGATGTAGATCAACAAGTACCAGTGATTATAGTTTGATTATTGATGTGATTTTAGTCACATCAATTTTTATTTCTACCCACTAGCCGCATCTTCCCTGCCATCCCTAACCTTTTGAACAGAGAGTACAAAATTTACCTAACAATATACCGGAATATTTGGGAACTTTTCTATACTACTTTTTACCTATTTTTAGGCTTTTTCTACCTACTTACGCTTTTCTGGACAAGTTTGGCAATGTTTTGTACATCGCTAGTCAGTAGTTTGCCCACTGTAGACTATTGAGTATTTAGCTATTTTTGGGAATATTTAGTTCTAATGATAACTGCTGTACGTTCGCTCATTTTTAACCGCAAGATTTAATAAGCGCCTTACAG
>CAZZYE010000327.1:0-7868 GCA_964658145.1 uncultured Stigonema sp. | reverse complement strand
TGCTAATTGCTAATTGGTAATTGGTAAATGCATTACTCTTAGCGCTTCTTTAAGTGCCAAAGTGTATTGTTCGTGTGGGGGATAGGCTCGATATTGTACTCATTACTCAGCCTTGATTGTAGAGATTCTGAAGACTTATACAAAAACACATCCGTGAATCCATCAGGAATATTAGTAAGTTTAGTTGCAGCAGCCTGAGGGGAATTTTTGCGACATGAGGTGTAGCAACTAGACTGTACTTTAAGCTGCACCTTTGGTTCCAACAGATAGCTAAGAGATAGCACATTACCAGCCTCCGCATCACTCATTATAATTGGTCTTGTGGCTTGGTTAACAAATTGAGCTACTGAGAGGGCATGGATGTTTTTAGACTTTATCCACCATACCTGAGCGCCAGAACTAACTGCACAGGATAGGATACCCAAAGTAATCAGGACAATTATTATTATTCGCCATAGATTATGAAATTTGACTGGAATATAAATTGAGGTAATTTTAGTTCCGAAAAGATAAGCAACAGCCAGATCAATCCCTAGATAAGAGGGTATTAAATACCTACTAATAGTAGATCGCTGTCCGCCCAAAATTAAATCTGGTAATATCAGGGTTAGGGATGTCAGCCCAATTAGTAGCATGACAAACAACCAAATTCTTTTTTGACTGTAACGACATATATAATAAATTGCATAGGCAACAAGAATCAAAAAAACGGGGGTGAAATATTCTAATTTTTCATAACGGTATTGGAGGTCACAGAAAACATAGCTTAGATTACGCATCCACGTAGCCAATAAATCTGTTAATTTTATTGGCTCTTTCACCCAAGCTGTTGTGTTAGATAAAGTAGGTATTCTGCTTACAATAACCCACAGCCAAGGTGCAAAAGCCAGTATACCTGCAATAGATGCAAATATATAAGACTTTAACGTTTTATTCCAACTGAATTTTCCCATGACAAGTACATATATTCCATGACCAGCTGCTACCAAAAAAGATAATGGCAATGCATAGTAGCTTAATGCCATCGTTACGGCATAAATTGACCAATTCAATGTATTTTTAAATCGGAGCGATCGCAGCAATGATGCACTAGATAGTATAATTGTCACTGTCCACAACGAATACTCTCTTGCTTCCTGAGCAAACGCAAGATGAAATGGCGATACACATATCAGTGCAATAGCTAACCATCCAGTTAGCGGTAACTCAAATAGTTCAAGACAAAGCCAGTAAATACAAGGAAGAGCAAACAAGCTAATTAGGGCAGATACACCTCTTGTCGCCGCCATATAATTCCCAAATAATTGCATCCCAAAGCGAGCTAGTATGTAATACAGTGGTGGATGCTGTACATCTTCTAAGGCTAAAGAATTGATAGTATCTATTACCTGCTTTTCAGGATTAATTTGCCGAAATTTTTGTATTTCCTCAACTTTAATTAAATCACCGTTGAATACTTGCTGAAGCATTTCGGCTTCAGTATATCCAGAAACTCGTAATAATGTATAGGTTTCATCAAACCAGTAAATTTTACTGTCAAGATTCACAAAGCGAAAAAATATCCCCAAGACTAATAAAATGACGATTAAAGATCGCGACCAATCTAGGGAAAAATCTTTTAAAATTAAAGATTGTCTATTTATCATTATAGGTGGCTGCCTTATTTTATATTCGATGTATCATGGCTTCCTGCAAAAAAGTTCAAAATCTACTTACTAACATGAGTGTAAATTACATAACGCATCAATAAATTTTATTCTTACTTAACTGCCGATATACAGAGGAAATTTACGGAAAAAGTTTCCAGCAATTTACTGTTGCTACTAATCTGCTCAGTAAATAAACTGAAAATACTTTACCTTGCAATACTGCTCGGTTAAGCCAATAAGATCCCCCCAACCCCCCTTAAAAAGGGGGGCTAGATTCTCCTAAACCCCCTTTTTAAGGGGATCGCCGCAGGCGGGGGGATCGGTGACTAAAGTGAAACTCGTCTTAACCGAGCAGTATTGCTTTACCTTGGACTTAAGTAGGTCAGCGTAAATAAATCATCAAAAGCTTGTAGTTGCGCAGAGAGCGCAACTACAAGCCTTTTCCTTCCTTTTACAAAACTTTACATAGTTGGGATTAATCTCGCCAACTTACTTAGAGACATCGATGGAATAGGGAATGTTCATGAATGCGGATGGTGTTCTTTGAGATGGCGATCGCCTCTGTGTTTTCCTGAAGTCCAAACGCAATCTTTATTGATGTAGTCAGCAAGAGCGATCGGCTATGGCAGTCGTAGGTTGGGGAGCCAGCCCTGAAGGAGGGTTTCCCGAATTCAGGATCTGGCGTTTGAGGAACCTCACCCAACATTATCACCGCAATTGTTTTAACAAATCAAGGGTAGTGATAGTTTTAGAGATGGGACGTGTCTTAATCATAAATACAATTAGCAATTAACAATTATCAATCAACACTATTCCAAATCATATTTGTCTAAATTAACTTACTAATTAGTTTCAGCTTTTTCAAAAAATTATGTCCTGTGTCATTCACCATCCAGCAATTTGTTCCAGCACCAATAAAAGCGCCAGCGACTGGAATCAACTCTGCAATCTTTATTCCTTCCGTGACACCAACCCTAAGCCCCAATGCTCTAAGTATAGGTACTAAGATATTTTTTACCAAAGGTTTTAAGGCTACTTCTCTTGCCACACCACTACCAATTTCTTCTACAATCTTAAATGCTTTTTCTATAAGGTTAGATTCTCCTGAAACACCAGCTAATACAAAAGCCTTCACTCTATCATCACTTGTGTCCAACCCGTAAATTTCTGCAAGTACGCCACACATCTCTGTAATGTGATACGTCAAAGAAGTAACATCTGCTGTACTAGCACCTAATGCAGCTAACCCACCAGGAAGTCCGGCAATACCGCCTTGCATTGTCATCTTAGAAGCAGCTTGCCATATGACTTCATGAGCTGCATCTTCTTTATTCCATCCTTTAGCCGCTTGAACATCATGAGCATATTTCTTATACCGTGTTGAGTCATAATATGCGATTTCCAAAACTTTAGCTAAAAAACCACCATCACCAACTTCAGCTAGTGCATCGTCAAATAAACTCATATTTTTCTACCCTGATTTACCAATAAATTTTTATCTTAACTAGAAAAACGTGGGTTTTTCCATTATTTTACCCGATATTTTTATCAACGGTTTTCCGGATATTTGTAGAGACCTTCCGCCGGAACGTCTCTACGGATGGTTCGTTTGAATACGATAATTTACCCAATAATGTTTGTCAAATTACCATTTCGCCGGGTTATTCGCAATATATTGCCTAATTCTATTCAGGGATTCCTCATCACGAATAATACGGTCATGAAATCTATTTTGCCATCGAAATTCAGGGAATCCAGCAGCCCAAATTCGTTTTGTACAAACAGATTTAAATTGACCAATTATTGAACCCAAGGAATTAGATTTTAATCGGGGAATATCCGTAGAGACGTTCCAGCGGAACGTCTCTACCTAGCGGCACGTTTCCACGGAATTATTAATTACCAGAATGCCGTGCATGTGGTCAGGCATAACAACCCATTCATCCAGTTGAACGTTAGGACGAATTTGTCCGGTCTTTTGCCATTCTTCAGCCACAATTGTTCCAATTTGGGATAACTGCATATTTCCGTTAATTACCTGACCAAAGAAGCATTGACGATTATGAGTACAGATGGTGACGAAATAATACCCATTTGAGGTGTAATCCCATTTTGAACATTGCGCTGATTCAATACGGTATTTATTTTTATAAAGGGTCATGGGTTAGGCAATATATTGTTGTTATAGACGTACCGACGGCACGTTTATACCAAAATAATGTGGTCAATTAGCGATGTCTTCGGTATTAATGCTAATGTTTGATTCGATGAAAAAATGCAAAGCGTTGCTATTTGCGGCAATGCTGGCAATTAGCACGATCTCAGGTCAGAACAATTCCCTACAAGCAGAGATGTTCCGGCGGAACGTCTCTTCGTCTATTGGCAAAGACACACTAACAATGATCGCCTCCCCCGACTATCCCCCTTACAAGTATTACGACATTAAGGGAAGCGAGACTCAAATCGTTGGTTTTGATGTTGATATTGCCAATGCGATCGCTAAACAACTAAGATTCAAACTCAAGGTGATGGAGTCCGAGGCGATCGTGACTCACGAAATGGGATTTGCCAGAGTTGTTGCTAGTCGGATTATGTTCCTTGACCAAGGGCGTTTGGCAGAGGACACTACCCCAAGTGAATTTTTTAGCAATCCTAAGTGCGATCGGGCAAAGCAGTTCTTAGAAAAAATGCTTTAGCCTCTACCTAGAGAGCGAACCTCTTACCCTACTCTTACCATCGAAGTCACACTTACGCATTATCTTAATATGATTCTCACAAAAGATTCACATCCTTTTGCTACAGTTGTATAAAGCAAACTAAATGTTTGCTCCTCACACCACACTAAAGCTCTCTTGTTGATTAAACCCCAAGAGAGCTTTTTCTTGTCTAAGCCTGCTGTTGTGGAACCTGTGCTATTTCTGCTACCTGCTTTTCCTTATCTAGCCTACGTTTTCTGGCATAAAGCTGAATAGTAGCTGCCATAGCAACAATCAAGCCGACAATGCCCCAAGCAGTGATATCAGTAGGTAGATTATTCTTGAAAACAGCCAGCAAGACAATCACCACCAACATAACAGTAGGTGCTTCATTCAAAGCACGCAACTGCTGACCATTCCAACCGCATTTGTCTGCCGCCAACTGCTTCATCAGACGACGGCAGTAATGATGATAGCCAATCAGAAAGACGACAAACAGCAGTTTGATGTGTAACCAACGTTCTTTGAGAACATCCGGTTCAGTAGTCAGTAAACCGATCGCCATTGCGATCGTCAGCAGCATCCCTGGAGTTGTGATGATATTGTAGAGGCGGAGTTCCATGATCTGATACTGATTTTTCAGTATAGTGCGTGCTGGTTCCGGTTCTTGGTTGGCTTCAACGTGATAGATAAAAAGACGTACCAGGTAAAATAAACCAGCAAACCAAACTACTATACCGACAAGGTGAAACGCTTTAAACCATGAATAAGCCATGAATCATAACCTGCCAATAAGACTTGTTCATCAAGTATAAGGTAGACGTGTACTTGCTCCCAGTAGCTCTGACCAAGACACTGGCAACAAGATTTAATCAATCCACGACGCGACGTTTAGACTGCGCCAAGGGATTATTAAGGAAGCGGTGCAGTTGCTGTACAACAGGCTTAACCCAACCCTGAAGACATGGCGCTGATTGATGATGCTATAGCTGCCTGACGCGAATCGCGATAAATACTATATATTAATCCAGTTCGAGAGTCAGCAATTCGAGAGATTTTGATTGTTCCAATAATCCTAGAAATTTGTGCGGAAACCGAAAGTGAATTCGATATTGATAGGACTTACGCACTATACAAATTTAGCATCATGTGTATAACGGAATTCGGTCGTTTCAGGTCGTAGAATTGACCACATGGTAAGGGCGCGGAAACCGCGCCCCTACGGTAAGGTGGTCTACCCAAATGAATATTGCGCTCCGCCGCCCTACCGAACTTTAGTTGGGGAATAACCGGGAACCAATGTCTTGCCTTAAGTATTTAACAGTCTCATCCGCCGCTACTCCCCTTACTACAATCTGCAACTGTTCACACAATCAACTAGATGTAGAACGACGCACAAAAGGCAATAAGTCTTCAAGAATCGTTTCATGGTAGTGTTCTTGAGGATAATGCCCGACATTGTTAAGTTTGACTAATTCTCCCTGAGGTACGGAACTGGCAAAACTTTGTGCCATATCTACGCTTAACCAAGGGTCATTCATTCCCCATAAAATTAAAATTTGCTGTTGCCATTGTTTAAAGCCTACTTCGATTTCTGCCATTGCTGGCTTTAATTGCAAATTACGAATAGTTGCTAGCAAACCTCGCCCTGCGGCAGAAGTTTTCAAAAATGGTTTGCGATAAATATCCAAATCCTTATCGTCTATGCGGTAGCGACTACCACCTTCTAAGGTACGATCAACTAGTAGCGGGTCTTGGGTCATAACTTCACCTGCCAAAGGTAAACCCATTTGTTGAATTTTCCAGGGTAATTTTGCCGTACTAGAAATTGGTGTATTGAGTATAGCTATGTTGGCAATTTGTTCCGGGTGGCGCAAAGCATATTGTAATCCCACAGAGCCTAAAAAGCCTTGAACAACTAAGGAAAAACGTTCTAGTTCTAAGGCTTTTGTAAATGCTTCTAAAGCTGTAATAAAGGCATCAGGGGTGTAAGCAAAATCTCTTTTTTCCGGTTTTGATGAAAAGCCATAACCAATCCAATCAGGGGCGATCGCTCTTGTTCCTTGTGTTGCCAAAGCAGGCATTATATTGCGCCAACTGTAACTTTGTGATGGTAAGCCATGCAGCAATAATACAGGCAGCAAGTCACTTCTGCCAATTGGTAGAGATTCGCGGTAAAACCATTCCAATGAGCCGACTTTAATTTTATTTTCTGTTATTGACATTTGAGTTAATAGCCTCACGCACTCGTAGCAAAGGCAAGGCAGTGCGTTGCGGAGCCAGCGCTGCAGGCGGGTTTCCCGCCGTAGGCGACTGGCGTTGGGGTTTCCCCCGTTGAAGCAACTGCCGCGCAAAGATGAAAAGGTAATTTGTTATTGGGTATTGTTAGTAATCATCTCACGAATTGCGCAAGCTGTGGCGGGTGCTAGTAAAACGCCGTTGCGATAGTGTCCAGTAGCGAGGAGGACGTTACTAAATCCTGGCAGTTTACCAATAATTGGTGCTGGACGTCCTTCAGGGCGGGGACGTAACCCTGACCATGTGCGGATAGTAGTTGCTTGTGCTAAGTCTGGGCAAAAGGCAATTGCTTGTTGTCTGACAGACTCCAGCAGTTCTTTGTTGGGTGGTATCTCCTGACCATCGATGGGAAACTCAACTGTTGCACCCACCCAGTAATCCCCGACTCCCTGTGGGACTATGTGAACATCATTACCAGTGATGACTGGCTGAAAGTCAGGATTTCCTAAAGAATGTCCCAAGCGTATGTGTAAAGCTTGTCCCAACACAGGGCGGATATCAACCATCTGCTTTAATTGTGACGTTAGCGGCGATGAACCTAGTCCTGCTGCGACCACAAACCAATCAGCCGTGATTTTTCCCTCTGTTGTCTCAAGTTGGTGGCAAAAATTTTCATCCCCTCCCTGTTCACGGGGTCCAGTACCCAAAACATCAACGCCAAATTTGAAAGTGACGCCGTGATATCTTGCAGCGTCAACTAGGGCTAATGTTAAGGCAGTTGGATCAACTTGGCGATCGCCTGGAGAATAAACTGCGCCAATATTTTTTTTGTTATCTACCTGAGGGCAGATTTTTTTGAGTTTATCCGTGTCCCATATTTCTAAGGGCAAACCTTGAGAGTGACGAATTTCTACCAGCTTTTCCCATTCTGAGAGCTGAACAAGCCCCCCTTTCAAAGGGGGGTTGGGGGGATCGGACAGCAGGCTGAGAATTCCCTGGCGGTTAAAAGGGATTGTGCGACCTGTAAGGGTTTCTAGTTCTGTAATCAAGGTTTCATAGCGTTCAATGCTCTTTTGTCGCATCAGCCAAGCATTACCCTTGATTTTGTGGCTGACGATCCCCATCAAAACACCCAGCGCCGCCCCTGTAGAGGCTTGTGCTGGTGGTTGTCTGTCAACAACCGTGACGAGTAGCTGTTTGACTTGGCTGAGTTCATAGGCGATCGCCGCCCCAACTACACCGCAACCGATGATGACTACATTCATGGCTTTTTTTGGGGGAGTAG
>CAZZYE010000326.1:1343-7874 GCA_964658145.1 uncultured Stigonema sp. | reverse complement strand
AGCCATTAGCAATTAGCCAAAATTATATTAAGCTTCTATCTCATTCCATAGCCGTTCTAACTGACGTCGCCAAGCAGCTAAAACCTCTGACTGGGCTTCTGGGGTTTGGTCTATTTCACCCAACAATCCTTCTGCATAAAAGCGTTCAAGGCTTTGCATTGTGGTTTGCAAGGATTGACCTTGCAGTTTTGCTGCTTGGATAATTTGCCGGAGGCGGCTTTCTATCAGTCGATTAAAGGCATCATCTAAACCAACCTCAGATAGGGAAATGAGTCGGGCGATGCAAGAGCGAAAATCTTCTACAACCAAGCTGCTACAGTTGTGCTGAAATACCCCCCACACTACATCTTGGTGTAATGCATAGCGTACCTCCTGAGTGTCATCAAAGTTCGCTTCTAAAAACTGTTCTAAAAAAGGTTGGGCTTCTTGTACTGGCGCAATGGGTAGTAAAACTCGTAGCCAACTTTCATCGTCCGAAAGCATTGCCAATAACCGAGAATTAGGAGTTTCTATTTGCCAGGAACCGGGTGCAACAGCATTGATAGATGCTGCACCAAATAACTCTGTCAGCGTATTCGCAATTTCTAAGGGTGTCATAAACTTTTTCGTGCTTCACCCTCTAGGGTACGTTTCCTCAGCCTCAATAACAAGCTTAACAACACCAACGCCAAGGGAGCTTTCTGCTACTTTGGAATTTGTTTTCGTTCGGTTGTTGTTTTCTTGTCCTGTAATAATTGTGAGTCAGATATGTGAGCCAGGGTAAGCGCATCTTAACAATCTTTGACAAAACGATGAATTTGTGATTTGTTTGCAATGTAAGCGTTTGGATGGAGCGGCGAATCGCCATTGCATTAGACAATATAGGGATCTCTACCTGAAGGCTTGGGATTCGTCAATATTCCTAACGGACCAGAATCCAGTAAAACTTTCATTTTTGTGGAAATAGCGGTCGATTTGAGAGACGATCTTCATCTAATGCCTTTTGTAGATATTCAAGAGTCTCTCGCTGCTCCTCTTCGTCTCCCTCTTCTGCCCACTTACGATACCATTCAATTAAAGCTTGATTGATCTCGTGTTGTTCTTCTTTCGTTCTTTTGGGAAGTATGTAAGCATCTTGGTCTATCAGAGCTTGATCGCCCTTCCTTTTGCTCTCAATTAAATCGGAAATTTCTTGCAAAAGGCTAGCTTTCATTGCACTTATCTGCTCATCGAACACTGAAGTCATTAATACTTTTAGCTCTTCAACTGTTATTTCTGCTACTTGTTTTCCTGTCATTTTCACTCATCCTCTGTTGCATCTGAAATCATTGTCACACTATCTTATCGAATACTTTAACTTAAGTAGGTAAGCACAAATAAACCTAACTATGTAACAAAATGTAAAACGCTTGAAACCCTTGTGATTGCTTCACTTCGCTTCGCTCCGTTCGCTTCGGACATAGTTATAAATTTTCCCGCCTACCTACTTATCTGGATTTTGGTGGGCAGTGCCACATTTGCATAAGTACTTATGTAACCTGCGCTGCGGCAAAGATTTGCTTTGCCGTTAGTTGTAAATCTGAAAAGATTGACGAAACGAGCAGATCGTCACCTCGGAACAATTGTTTTTGATACTCGTCTTTAACTAGAGTGCGATTCGGTAAGACCTTTAACGGCAGTGATACTCATACCCTCATATGGCCTTTCACTCCGCAGCGTTTGGAGGCACTCGCCCGTCAAGACATCCCACATTTTTATTGTCTCATCCGCGCTGCCATAGACAAGGGTGCGCCCATCAGGACTAAAGGTGATAATAAAATTTATATACGACCTATAGCACGGAATGAGCATCAACTTTGGACGCGAAATTTGTGGCACTCTTGATGTCGCTCAAAGGCGGGAGTGGTTAGTAACCAATGGCATCGGCGGTTATGCTTCCGGCACAGTGGCGGGTTTGCTAACGCGCCACTATCACGGCTTACTGGTGGCAGCACTGAAGCCACCCCTTGGCAGAACTCTGCTCCTCACTAAGCTAGATGAGACAGCCCTGTATAATCAACGCTCTTATCCCTTGGGGACTAATCGTTGGGCTGGTGGAACAATAGAACCAGAGGGCTATGTACACATTGAACGCTTTGAGCTAGAAGGCACAATACCTGTATGGCGCTTCGCTTGTGGGGATGCACTGTTGGAAAAACGTGTGTGGATGCACCTTGGTAGCAATACCACCTATGTTCACTACTACCTACAGCGTGCCACCCAGCCGCTAGCACTAACCATTAAAGCCCTAGTCAACTATCGCGATCATCACGGCGGCACACATGCCAACGGCTGGCAGATGAATGTTGATTCGATTGAACATGGAGTCTGTGTCACCGCTTTTCCTCAAGCTGCACCGCTATATCTGTTAACCAATAGCGGCAACGCCTCATCCGCACACGAGTGGTACTACGGATTTGACTTAGCAGTAGAACGCGATCGCGGACTTGACGATCGCGAGGATCACCTGCACGCGGCAACCTTTGACGCTACCCTCAAACCCGGTGAATCACTCACGTTTGTTGCCAGTACAGAGAACCGCCCAGATTTGAATGGTGCCGCAGCACTCTTAACCCGTCGCGCCTACGAGCAAAAGTTGACACAATGGCAACTGGGGACTGAGAAAGAAGAATCCAAATCCTTTTCTTCCCAATCCAAAATCACGCCACTTCGCTCAACTTTGGGAACCAAAGCACACGAGTGGCTCCAAAATCCGAGTGATTGGGTAACTCACCTGGTTCTTGCCGCTGACCAATTCATCGTCAGTCGCCCACTACCCGATGACCCTGATGGTAAAACCATCATTGCAGGTTACCACTGGTTTGGTGACTGGGGTCGCGATACGATGATCAGCCTGCCTGGTCTGACAATCTCCGTTGGTCGTCCGGAAGTGGCACGCTCGATTCTGCGCACCTTTTCCCGCTACGTGGATCAAGGCATGTTGCCTAACCGTTTTCCAGATGCGGGTGAGACACCAGAATACAACACGGTGGATGCGACCCTCTGGTACTTTGAAGCGATTCGCGCTTACCATGCCGCTACTGGGGATGACGATAGCTTGCGCGAACTCTTTCCTGTCTTAGCAGACATTGTTGATTGGCACTGTAAAGGAACGCGCTACAATATTCATCTAGATCGTGATGATGGTCTACTTTATGCAGGCGAGGCAGGCGTGCAACTGACTTGGATGGACGCTAAAATAGGCGATTGGGTAGTGACGCCACGCACTGGCAAACCTATAGAAGTCAATGCCTTGTGGTTTAACGCTTTGCGTACAATGGCTGCATTTGCCCTGCATCTTGGCAAGCCACACCAAGAGTATGAGCAGATGCAAGAACGAGCGGCTATAGGATTTAAGCGCTTTTGGAACGATGCCGTCGGTTACTGCTATGACGTTCTGGATGGACCTGAGGGAAACGATGCTTCGCTGCGACCAAACCAGATATTTGCTGTGTCATTACCAGCAAGCCCTCTGACATCAGTTCAGCAACGTTGTGTGGTGGAGTCGTGCGGGCGATCGCTTCTCACCTCTCACGGTTTACGCAGTCTCGACCCCAACCATCCCCAGTACCAGGGTCACTACGGTGGAGATCAGCGTCAGCGTGACAGTGTCTATCATCAGGGAACGGTTTGGGGCTGGCTGATTGGTCCGTTTGTCTTGGCACATCTACGTGTTTTCAAGGATCCGATCCAAGCGCGCAGTTTCCTAGAACCGATGGTCAATCATCTGTGGGCACACGGTGTCGGCAGTTGCAGTGAGATTTTTGATGGTGATGAACCTCTGACTCCAAAGGGTTGTATTGCTCAAGCTTGGACGGTAGCGGAGGTGCTTCGCGCTTGGATGGCAACGGAGATGAGGTGATCGAGAGAAATGCGATCGGCATCAGCCGCCGATCAAAGCTGATGATATCTTTAACTAGGATTACGGTGTTTCTTGTAAATCAAAAAGACTGAACCAATTGGTCCAAAGTTTTCTACATAGATTTTTTTGTTAAAGTATAATCCAGGAGATAAGCCCCCATCAAATAACATCCCTTCTTTAATTTTGCCTAAACAATTATTGCGAGCGATTCCTTCGAGAACATTATCAAAAAGATCTGGCATTAGTTCTTGATTAAGTTGGGATATTTCAATATTTGAATTGGCTTTAGCATCATTAACCAGCAGAATCACATAACCTTTATCAGTGATAGCTACCAGAGAGCGATTAGTTGCCTGTTTACAAGCAATTTCTCCCAAATCTTGACAAATATCTTTAAACTTGCCGTCACGATAAAATCTGCCATTACCTCCCACTAGGTTGTAATTGAGAGTAGCATCATTCCTTTTTCCCATCTGCATGGTAGCCTGACGTCGTTTTGCTTCTCCTGCTGATATACCAAAGGAGGATCGCTTATTTTTAAATATTCCTGAATACTCTACTCCACGAGAAATATTCAAGCCTTGAGGTTTATTATCAGTATCTATATAATCCGCGTTAATTGCTGCCAAAGGTGCTTGTCCGTTTAAGAACGCATTTTCGTCAGCAATGATTTCATGAAACTGTTTCGGCACATATTCTTGACGTAGCTTACCCTTATCATCTTTGGCATAAAGTTTATGAGATAAACCAACATTGACTTTGAAATCTAATGCGTCTGATTTAGGGTTAAAAATAATCACATGATTGATACCTTTTTCATCTTTTTTACCTTGGTTATTAGTTTTAAGAAAATCGATACTGAAGTTTTTATCTGTACCTATACATGTTTTTGATAATGCCATAGATGAAGTTGAATGAAGATTTTTACATGCAGAAAAAAGAATAATTGACAAGATAAATATAAATTGTAATCGAAATGTTTTTAGGTTACACATACTTAAATAATTTCTATGTATTAATTCGTAGCAATATTGTCACACTGATGAGACAATAATATCTAAAATCTTGTAACACCGAATCTAACTTGACCTACGATAATACCTGCAAATATCTTGCTGAACAATATCCGGCTGAGTTCGTCACCTGGTTACTTGCAGCTGACACCTCTAATGTCCAAGTTCTCAAAACCGAACTCAGCCTAGAACCTGTTCGTGCAGATTCTGTAACTTTCCTGCAAATCAGCGATACCATTCTGCACCTGGAATTTCAAACCCTACCAGCATCAAGTCCTGCCATCGATTTTCGGATGCTGGATTACTACACGCGACTCAAGCGAGAATATGGTTGTCAAATTGAGCAGGTTGTAATTTTTTTACAGCGAACCTCCTCAGAAATCGTTTTTAAGCAAGAATATGTGGATACAAACACCAGACATCGCTATCGAGTCATCCGCTTGTGGGAGCAAGACCCCGCACCACTACTGGCTAACGCCGCTCTCCTACCACTAGCAACCTTGGCTCGTAGCAGCTCACCTAACACCCTGCTAGAACAAGTCGCCGCCCAAATCGATATGATTGAGGAAAACGATGAGCGACAGAATATCTCAGCTTGTACACAAATTCTAGCTGGCTTGCGGTTTAAGAAAGATTTGATTCAACAACTATTCCGAGAGGAAATTATGCAAGAATCTGTGATTTATCAAGACATACTTCAAAAAGGAGAGCAAAGAGGAAAGAAACAGGAGGCGCTAGCACTCATTATGCGTCTCTTGACGCATCGGCTTGGTGCGATCGCTCCTCAACTCGAAGACCAAATTCGCGCCTTATCCGTCCCACAACTGGAAGATTTGGGAGAGGCGCTTTTAGATTTCTCCAGCGAAACTGATTTAACTAGCTGGTTAGCTACCCAGCAGTCAATACGGTTCGGTTAGTGATGTCGAACCCTCAAAGATCCCCCCAACCCCCCTTGTAAAGGGGGGCTATATTCCCCCCTTTTTAAGGGGGGTTAGGGGGGATCAAACCTTATCCGAGAAGTATTGACCCAGCAGTCGTAAGCAAAATCCCAAAAGTAAAAAACCGCTACAGGATTACCGTAGCGGAGTCTGAACTTTTGTATTGATTCTGGCTAATCCAAAATTAAGAGAGCCATTCTAAAACAGCTTCTTCTTTGGTGTTGGTATTCCGGGATGGTGTTTCACGGTTAAAACTCATGTGAATTGACCGTGTTTGTTCACCATCAGCAGCAACAGCCAAAATTGGATAGTCAATCAAACCATCTTGGAAGGACATTTGGAAGCGGAAAGTACCATCTGGATTCAGCTTAATTGGACGACCGCCAATTGTTACGGTAGCATCGGGTTCGGTTGCGCCGTAGACAATCAGTTCAGCATCAGCAATTAACCAGAACTGACGCGGACGCATTGGTACAGCGGAAGCAGAGAAACCAACACCGGACATTCCCACACCGGAGGCTGTTAAACCAGACACCGTAGGTACTGCCCACATACCCACGCCCGAGGGGAAGACGTAGGAACTGATAGCTTGTTCTGGAACTGCAGAGCTAGGAACGTGCTGCATAGAGCCGAACACAGAGCCAGCAACCCGTTGCGCTTCGGCAGATTCAGCCAAGCCAAAGATTTGGTCGTAAATAGG
>CAZZYE010000326.1:0-1333 GCA_964658145.1 uncultured Stigonema sp. | reverse complement strand
GGTTAGGGTAGCTGCCATTGGTAGTAGCAGCAGTAGCCCCAACCTTTTTGGTAGGAGGAACCAGTTCGTAAACGGTCTTACCTTGCAAATCTTCTTCAAAATTGACTGTGATGAAGACGTCCTCAATCCAGTCGGAAGGATAGACAGGAGGAATGTGTACCCGTGCAGAACGAGCCAATACCAGCCAGCGACCATCAGCACAACGGTAGCCAATGTCGATTACATAATCGCGATCGCTCACTGGCACTGGCAAATACCATTCCCGTGCTAGTTCATCGCTAGGATACTCCTGAATGCTGTGAGGGCTTTGGTAATCTAAGTTAATGTCGGTGACATCGTAAATCCGTAGTGCCAGCTGTTGTCCCCCTTGGCGACGCAGTTCTTCTTTATGTTCGTTGGGGACATCCCAGTAGGTGTAAGCCCACTGCGGGTCGCGAGGCATAAGCACAATGCGGCTTTCACCATACCCACTGGGAAGATCTGGCAGTCCTTCATCCACATCTGTGAGAATGCCACCAGTACGATCTACTACCTGACCCAACTCAAATTTTGCTGCTTCCACGGTTTCTTGTGCCTCTATTGAACGAGATTGGCTGAGAGAAACTTTGCTGCGCTCGACGTCTTGAATCGATGCCAGCAGTTGCGATTTGCGCATCCGGCTATAACGAGAGACGGCATATTCGCTGGCTACTTTACGTAGTTGCCGTAATGTCATCTCTTCTAGCGCTGGGCGTTCTTTTGCCATAATTTTGGTCTCCATCCATTAGTTTGAAAGGTTAATGATATCCCCCGGTTAAAAAAGTAGTTGATTGTCTGTCATCAACCCCAGATGAACTTCTTACTCCTCACTCCTGGTTTTGTCCAAGGTTTAAATTTTTTAGTGTGTTTTTTAATTGAGGGTTACTCCCTTTCAATTTTCTGTCCTGCCAAAATCAGCATTTTGTTTTGGGAGTGGAGGAGCCTTTGTTAATAAACATTAACGTATAAGCATATGTAGGGATCAAGGGGGTTTCCGACACATTTTCGTTCTCTTGACGAATTTATCAGCCCTCCGGGGATCAAAAAGTCATGTTTTCCTGACATTGCACTTCAATAACAGATTTCTGACCGTCCTTGGAGGGTCAGAAAGTCATATTTTCATGACAAATCTTCAGGATTGAGGAAGAAACCTTCCGGTGGAACGTCTGTACATCTTGATGTACCTGCACTTCTCTACAAGTAAGTGCAGGCTTCTTAATGTCCATCAACACAGTTTTTAAACGCTGGCTGGTGCTTGGGCAAAACATTAAGAACTTCCTTCGAGGTACTAGGCATTGAGCCGAGATACGTGTAA
>CAZZYE010000325.1:0-7905 GCA_964658145.1 uncultured Stigonema sp. | reverse complement strand
TAACAACTACCAATTAACCTTTTTATCAATTGACCAATTTGCTGATTAATATTTGTCAGATCGAAACGCTGACTGGCGGTAGTACGTGCATTATTGGCTATTGCCGCAGTCTGATCTTTTTCATTGAGACAGGTGATCATAACTTGTGCAAGTTCTTGGGGATTTGCTGGTGTAACGAGAAAACCATTTATACGTTGTTCTACTAATTCTATCGCACCGCCAGCTTTCGCTGCAACTACAGGGCGTCCACATAGCATAGCCTCGACAATCACTCTTCCAAAAGGTTCTGGGGAAGTGGAGGTATGTGCGACCAAGTCACACGCTGCCATTAACAGGGGAATATCTGAACGAAATCCTAAAAATTTCACTCGATTTTCTAGTCCCAGTGCTGTTACCTGTTGATGTAAACGTTCTCCATAATCTTGTTCACCAAACAGTGCATCGCCAACTATAATTGCTGTCACATCAACAGGACATTGTGCCAGTGCTTCTATTAATATATGTTGCCCTTTCCAAGGTGCAAGACGACTGAAGTGTCCAACAACAAATCCATCTAGTCCCAGTCGCTGTCTAATTTGACTAATATCAGACTTGGGGCTTTGATAGATTTTAGGGTCAAAGCCGTTGTAAACGATTTCAGTAATTTCTGGGCGTCCTCCCGCTGCTACAAAAGCGGTTTTACTTGCTTGGGAATTGGCAATGACTAATGATGCAAAACGATTGGCTAAGGTGACAGCAATGCGACGGTTGGTTTGGCTAAAGTGCTCAGGAGAAAGAATATCATGCAGATGATAAACCAAAGGACGACGGCTGAAAACACTAGCTAATGCCCCGACTACCAATGCCTTTTGTGTGTTGGCGTAGATTAAATCGTAATTATGAGCAAGTTGCACAACTTTAGCAATCAAAGGCGCAAGTTGACCTAGACTGCTTAATCCTTGTGCTAAGCTGCTTTCTTTACGAACTTGGATTTGACCAGTTGTCAGAACTGCAACTGGGATTTGATTTTGCTCTAGTAAAGTTCTAAAAGAACCATCTGCAAATAAACCTACCAAACAATGATCTCGATAGGGTTTGGCGATATCTAGCAAGCACAATTCCGCACCGCCTGGTTTACCGCTTTGGTCTAAAAAGAGAATTTTCATGTGAACTTGCTCAAGCTAAGAGAACTTTCCGCACATTCTGAGCTATTTTATACCAGTCGAAGTTATCAACGGCGTAGTGACGACAGGCTGATTGTGAAGGCTTAGACACGAGTCCTAAAAGCACTTGTTCTAATCTTTCAGCAATAGCTGAGGCTTCGACAGTGTCAGTAATTAAATCCGGTGAGAATGGTTGTAAAATTTCTGGCATGCCACCAACAGGAGTACACAAGACGGGAGTACCACAGGCTAGGGATTCTACTATTGCTAAACCAAATCCTTCAAAAGACTGACTAGGCATAACAGTCAAATCAGCGGCTTGGTAAGCTATAGGCAATTGGTCATCAGGTAGAAAGCCTAAGAATTTAACGTGGTCATTTAGTCCTAATTCTGTAGCCTGTTGTTGTAGTTCAGCTTGTATTGGTCCACGACCTGCGATCACCAACCAAACATCAGGAATTCTCGGCTTAATTGTCGCTATGGCAGTTAACAATTTATCCACTCCCACTCGATGCACTAAGCGACGGGTTGTGAATAAAATCGGACGCTCTAAGGACCAGCCTAGCTGTGTGCGAGCTTGTTGAGGTGATAAGTTTGCTTGAAATCGGTTAATATCAACTCCACCAGGAATCGCGTGAATTTTATCCCAAGGAACTTGATATTGTTGGTGCAAGATTTTGCCAAATGCTTTGCTGAGAACTATGAAGCGATCGCATCTGTTATAAGTTCTTTTTTCGATCAACCAATGTTTTAGTAAAACACTTAACTTTTTCTCAGGTACTTCCTGCTCACTCTCCGATGCCCAAGGACCATGAAAGTTAAAGGTAACTGGTATTTCCTTTGGTAAAAGATCCAAAATAGGAAAGCTGTACAATGCAAAATGTAAATTAATTACATCTGGTTTTCCTACTCTTGTGTTCTTAAAGTTTTGGCGAATAGACCACAGCCTCTGCAAAATTGGACTATCTGCCCTCGCCAAGTTAGTCAGCTTTATTGGCAAGTCAGGTTCAGCTTCTGGTAAACCAACTCCACATAATTCCACTTGGTCTTGATTTGCTGCTAGTTTCTTTGTCAGTTCATAAATATACCGTTCCAGTCCTCCGGGATTTTTAGGAAACCACCCTACCCCTAAACAGAGAATAGATGCAGATGCTGAAACAGAGTGTTTTTTGCTACTTTCCACTTATTTTTCTCCTGAGATGCATTGGTTTTAAGAGGGAACAGGGAACAGGGAACAGTGCATCCCACGGCTTGAGCCGTGGGATTGAAAAAAAAGACGCCCTTCGGGTGACGCTCCTTCGTCGCTAACGCTTCGCTAACGCCAGTCCCCTAGGTCGGGCTAACCCTCCGGAGAGGGCTGGACTCACCGTATTTCTTGCGCTTGCGCGTCTTGATCAAACATCTTTTTTTGAAGTGGGTTTGTATCCCACAACGCACATTTTTTCTTTTCCTGTTCCCTGTTAAGAGTTCCCTGTTCCCTTTTTTATCAGTCTGTTTGCTTCCACATCTAGCTCAACTGCTTTTTTGCATTTAGCAAAAAACAACACTAGCTTAACATTGTTAAAATTTCAAATGCTTCTTTAGAAAACTTATTTTAAATTTAATTAAAACAATTTTGTTTTTTTGATGAAGATTATGTAAAAACATTTTTTACAATTTTAAAGTTTGTATATTTGAAACTGAAACTCTTGTAAAAAAGATTTTCAGTCTCATAGCTTACCTACATGAAGTGGATTTCACTAAATTTTCTCAATCGTCTTTAAGAACATAATCATAATACAGCGATCCTAAATCATTCTTGAACAATAAATGATTTTGTAGCAATGCCTACCATTACCAGGTTTGGTGGGCATTGCCCTACGAATAATTTCACAAATAAACTGTAAATGTTTAATCAATACATAAAGAAGTTATCGCCTACGGGAAATCTTCGGCATGGGCGGGGGAAATTTTTCAAGTTTGTACTGAGTTTGATTATTGGAGTCATTGTTTCTGTTGTTATTGCAACATACTTGAGTGTCAGGGTGACTCCTGCCGCAAACACCTACACAACATCTTGGATAGGTAATACATTTGGCGGTGGTAATAAATGGGTGCAAATCCAAGTTAGTAGTATGTATGTTGCTCCTGATGGGACAGTTTATACGAATAGCCCGTGGGATGAAGGATCTCGGGAGGTGGGAATTTATAAAAACGGAGATGTCATAGGCAAGGCTGATGACATACATGGATGGGGAAGGGGTGGCGGAGTTGCTGTCACAGCGGATCGGAAATACTTGTACGTAGCTATGCAACAGTCTCAAAGCGGGAAATCTGGGGAGGATTATCCGCCATCGGGGACAAATTGGCATTGCGTCAGACGCTACAACTTGTCTGGAAAGCCTGCACCGTTTTCTGGAGGGCGTGGCTGGGATAAAAGTATGTTAATTGTCAGCACGAAAAAGCAAGTTACTGGATTAGCAACTCAGGAGGGTGAGTTATATGTCAGCGATCCAGCGACTAACCAGATTCGCGTCTACAATACAGACACGATGCAGGAACTACGCAGTTTTTCTGTTGCCAGTCCAGAACAGATAACCTTAGATCGACAAGGCAATTTGTGGATTATTCAAAGCAAAAATGATAAAACTCCTGCCAGGATTGTGCACTATTCAAAACAAGGTAATCTTTTGCCTGAAGAGATTGATGATGTTGTGAAGCCAACGGCGATCGCAGTCACTAATCAAGGCAGACTTTTGATAGCGGAAAATGGACCGCGTCAGCAAGTGCTGATTTACGACATCACAAAAGCACCTGTGTTAAATAGTACTTTTGGCATCAAAGGCGGCATTTATGCAGGTATTCCCGGTGAAGTCAAAGATGAGAAATTGTACGGTCTAAGCGGAGTGGGTACAGATACAACAGGCAATATATACATTAGTATTGATGGTTTCAACCGCTCAGGGGTAGATTTGAGGAAGTTTTCCCCATCAGGAGCGTTACAGTGGCAGTTACTGGGTTTGGAATTTCTCGACAACGCTGATGTAGATCCCGCGACAGATGGCGTGCATGTCTATACAAGGCACGAACATTTCGTGATGGATTATACAAAACCCGTCGGTAAGCAATGGATTTACAAGGGTTTGACTTTAAATCCTTTCAAATATCCTCAAGATCCACGCTTGCATACAATAGGTGATGCATCTTGGGTGCGCCGCATTCAAGGCAAGCCCTTTTTGTTTCTCACAGATATGTATGAAGACCAACTGCAAATTTATCGTTTCCAAAAAGCTACAGATGGGGAAATTGCCATTCCTTCTGGAATGTTTGTTGGTAGCACTGTCGATGGGAAATCATTGCACTCAAAAGGAAATTGGCCACCAAATCAACCGCCCTCAGGAGAGTGGATCTGGCGCGATAGTAATGGTAATGGCGCTTTTGATCGTGGTGAATACGATGTCCGTAAAGATTATCCCTACATAGGCGGATGGTGGGTAGATAGCCTTGGCGACGTATGGAAAAGTTTGCGAACTCAAGATGGTGTTAGCATTCGGCATTATCCTTTACAGGGGTTGGATGCCAAGGGTAATCCCATCTATACTTATAAATCAATGGAAAAGCAAAACAATCCCAGCATATTTACCGATTTGCGGCGGATTGAGTATTTCCCCGAAACTGACACGATGTTTTTGTCAGGCTTCACCAAAGAACACCCGGCAATTAATGGTGATTATGCGCACTTAGTTGGCTCCGAGATTGTACGTTATGACAATTGGAGTAAAGGCAACAGAACTCCTCGCTGGCAGATTGTTTTTCCTGTTGACAAGAGCGCACCTCCTGAAGTTCTGACTCCGCACGGCATCAGTGTGGCGGGAAATTATCTGTTTGCTGTCACAGTGAAAAATGCGGAGGTGTACGTGTACAATGCGACGACAGGAGTGCAAGTACAAAAGTTAAAACCCGGTCCAGAAGTTGCTCAAGAAAGTGGTTGGGTTGATATACCCTATGGCATTCGCGCTTTTCGCCGCTCAAATGGTGAATACCTAGTGTTTGTTGAGGAAGATCAGAAAGGAAAGGTGATTATGTATCAACTGGCAAAGTAAGTAGGGGAGAACGGCGTTCGCCCCTACTGTTAGTAGCAAAGAACGAGCGTCAGGTTCCTCACTGTTCCCCGTTCCCTGTTAAGAGTTCCCTGTTCCCTTCTTGGTGACTGCACTAACCGACAAATATTACTGCCTAACTTACTATGAATGTGTATTTGAGCCAATTGGAAAGCATTATAATAGTATATACCCGAAATTAAACAAAAGTCATGTAATTTCGGAGTTTTATATAAATTATGAAGACAAAACAAATTCTCCAAAAAGTACAAAAATTAATTCCTCCTTTTTGGCTTTATCAGTTGCAAGATATCCACTCTAGTGTGTTATTTCGGTGGATTTTGCATCGTGGAAGTAAGCCCTTAGCATTTAGCCAGAAATCAGCAATGGTATTTTCTCCCCATCAAGATGATGAAACGTTTGGTTGTGGTGGGATGATTGCCCTCAAACGTGAACAGGGGATACCAGTAGTGGTAGCTTTTCTGACGGATGGACAGGGGTCAGGTGGTTCAGATTTACAAATGAAAGATAAAATCGTTGCAATTCGCAAACAAGAAGCGGTACAAGCCTTAAAAATTTTGGGAGTGGAACCCGCAGAAATCCATTTTTTAGAAAAGCCAGATGGGACTTTGCAAGATTTACAACTAAAACAACGGCGGCAGATGATTGAGGAGTTAAGTGAACTGATCGGGTTTTACAAACCAGAAGAAGTCTACGTTCCTCATCGAAAAGACTGCCATAAAGATCATGAGGCTACCTATGAATTAGTTAAGGAAGCGATCGCTCATCGAGGAATTGAAGTTGAACTACTACAGTATCCCATCTGGTTGCTTTGGAGAGCGCCGCTGTTTATTATGCTCAAGTTACAGGATATAGCGACTGCTTATCGACTCTCAATTGAATCGGTTCAAGATAAAAAAAATAGAGCCATAGCCTCTTACGGTTCTCAACTTGAAAGTCTACCCGGTGGCTTTGTGAAGCGGTTTTTGGGGTCTTATGAAATCTTTTTTAAAGTAGAAGAATACTAGTAAGTGGCATTTGTTTGGGATATTGAGTTAAGCAAGGCTAACATTTCTCTATAAGTTATAACGCTCATTAATATTGGGAGCATCTTAGTTGTGCAAAAATATTTGGGAAACATTCCGAAAAGCAGCAACTTCATTTTGTAGTTAAGTATATATCTACAAAAGTCAGATGTACCCATCAACATTACTACAAGCAACTGGTGTGGAGAAAATTTAAATGCGTATACTACATGTGCTTAATCATGTACAAGAAATTGGGAATGGAATTGTTAATGTAGCAATAGATTTAGCCTGTTCGCAAGCAAAAAATAGTCATGATGTTGCTGTAGCGTCTGCAGGGGGAGAATATGAGACATTACTAAGACGTTATGGCGTCCAGCACTTTCAACTAGATCAGGCAAGGTCACCGTTGAATATTATCAAAGCTGCATGGGGTTATCGCGCGATCGTGCAAAAGTTTCAACCAGATGTCGTCCATGCACATATGATGACAGGAATCGTGCTAGCAGCACTGATGAGAAAAGGCTCTGAATATAGTTTGGTTTCCACGGTACATAATGAGTTTCAGCGTAGCGCGATCCTGATGGGATTGGCAGATCGGGTGATTGCAGTTAGTCATGCAGTAGCCGATTCGATGGCGCGTCAGGGTATACCTAAGAACAAGTTGCGGGTAGTTTCCAACGGCACCTTGGCAAGTCCCCGCCATCGTAGTCTGAAAGACTACCAGCCGATGCCCCTACAGCGACCGGCGATCGCTACTGTAGCAGGGATATATAAACGCAAAGGGATTGGCGAGTTAATCGATGCTTTTGTGGAAATTGCCACTGATTTTCCGCAGGCACATCTATATATAGTTGGGGATGGTCCGGATCGCTTAATGTTTGAGCAAAAAGCACAAAATACAGCTTTTTGCGATCGGATTCATTTTGAAGGCTTCCAGCCTGAGCCGCAACGTTATATGCTAGCAACTGACATCTTTGTCCTAGCTTCATACTACGAATCCTTTGGTCTGGTGCTGACAGAAGCGCGGGAAGCAGGTTGCGCCATTGTTGCCAGCGATATCGACGGCATTCCTGAGACTTTGGATAATCGTTCTGCTGGTATTTTGGTGCCACCCAAAGACAGTCATGCCTTGGCAGCAGCTTTCGTGCAATTACTCAGCAACCCGAACATTCTGCACAAGTGGAAATGCCTTGCCTCACAAAACCTAGAGCGGTTCTATCTTCCGCGAGTAAATGAAGAAACACTGGCTGTTTACTGTGAATTGTTAACGAACTACAGTGACAGTGTCATTAGGGTTTGCAGCAGTAGCTTGAATTCCTAGTATTGACAATATTGAATTTAGAGATTTTTGTTATCAGGGAATACCAAAAAATAAATTATCCATTCCGTCTTTTGGGAGAGTCCGTAGGGTGCGTTAGCGACAGCGTAACGCACCGACATTTATTGTGGTGCGTTACGACGTTCCGTAAGAGCGCACCCTACAAATTGGAGATTTTTTTAATTGGAAGTCCCTAGTGACGCTCGTTCCTCGTTCGCCCTTGGCGTCTCCCCTTGGGAGAAGATCGCGCTCCGCCGGAGTACCGGAAGATCGCTTCGAAGATCGCTATCGCAGTCCCCAGCTTCGGGAAACCCTCCTGAGCGGGCTGTCTCACCGTT
>CAZZYE010000324.1:0-7911 GCA_964658145.1 uncultured Stigonema sp. | reverse complement strand
AGGGGGGTTGGGGGGATCTTCAGTCCGTAAACGCTACTAACAGCAAGCGTATTGGTTTATAATATTGGTAGTTTACTTTGTAGCTTGGAAAAGCTGTTAGCTCTGAGGGTGAATCACGAAAAATTGCGGAATAGTTCTAATATCCGCTGTCGCACCCGCTGTATAACCGCTCCCTCCTCAGGGGATAGGTCATCAAATAACATCTCATATATCAGTGGTACTCCCAACTCTAACTCCTCCAAAAGGTGACGCTGGGTAAACACATCCTGGGGTCTGCCGGATAGCACTAGTCGTCCTTGATCCATGACAAAAATCCAGTCTGCCCACCGATAGACTAGATCCAAATCGTGGGTTGCCATCAACAAAGTCGTTCCATTTCGATGAATTTTTTTTAGGGTTGCCATCAGGTTACGAGTATGCTTGACATCTAAGTACGCAGTTGGCTCATCCAGCACCAACAGCTCCGGTTGGAGTATCATCACATCAGCTATGGAAACTCGTTTTTTTTGCCCTAAACTCAGATGATGCACTGGTCTTTGAGCTAAAGCAGTCAGCCCAAATTCAACTAATGCTTGCTCTACTCGGTGTTTAATTTCGGATTCTGGCAAACCCAAATTACACAAACCGTAAGATATATCTTCTTCAACGGTAGAAGCTACCAATTGTTGCTCTGGATCTTGAAATATTAACCCGACTTTCTGCCGTAAGTTACTTAAAGAACTCCGGTCATAACGTAAGGGTTTACCACGCCAACTTACAGTGCCAGAATTAGGTTTATATAGCCCATTAGCTAATAAGAATAGTGTCGTTTTACCACAACCATTCTGTCCAATGAGCGCACACTTTTTACCAGATGGAATCTTTAGTGTTAGACCATTCAAAGCTGATTGACTTGCGCCTGAATATGAGTAATATACCTGCTCAAATTCGAGTAAATATTCCTGCATTCAGCAAAAATTCCAATCCTATTAATACTACACAGCCAAAAATTGCTTCTATGACATATCGTTGGGATGGGCGATAGCGACGGGGATGCCAAACTCGAAATTCACCTGCGAAACCCCGTGCTTCCAGTCCCAGAGAGAACTGACTATACTGTTGTAGAGTTCGCTGTAATAGTTGTCCGATTAGTAGTGCTAAACTTTTCATGCCAGTACGCCAGGTGCGATAGCCACCACGAGATTGTTGTGCTGTCCATAACTCAGTGGCTGTTTTCAGCAGAACAAAAATAAATCGATACATTATGAGTAACAGGTCGGTCAAAAGCGCTGGAAATCCCACTCGACGCAGAGTTTGTAAGACTTCAGTGAAGGGGACAGTGAGCATGAGGAAGTATAGGCAAGAAATAGAAGCGATCGCTCTGGTTAAAATTCCCAACGCTTGATGACTGCCACTGCGACTGATGTAAACATAGTAGTGTCCGAGAGTTAGTCCTGACCATGAGTCAAGTTGTACACTTGAAAAATCAGCAACAGAGACACCATTAAGCACCAGTGCTGGTAAGCTTGTTAACCAAAAAAAGCTAGCAAATAATAACAATCGGAAATAGATACCAGCAGGAATTCTGGCATAAACAACCGTCCAAACAACCATCCACAGCGCAGTCAAAACTTGAACTTGAGGATGGGTGCAAAGGGATATAACTTGAGTAACGAGCGCAAAAATCAGTTTATGTTCTGGTGGTAATCCTCGCAGTCGGTTAGTGTACGCTAAAGTGTCTAGTTGTAGGCTCATTCTTCGCGTCTTTGCTGCTGGGAACGTCCTTTATACAACCCAATCGCATAACCAACGACTCCAGCACCCAAAGCCGCTTGAGAAGCAAATAATAAGCTTTCTATTTCACCACTGGGCGGTTCAAAGAGTGACTTAAACCAGGGTTTATATCCAGGTTTTACTTCACTAATAGCGTCTTTAGCTTTGTCGTCGGAACCCTCAAATTTCCCACCACGCACAAATATTAACGGCACAACTGCTAAAGTTATAACTGCTACTACTAACAGCCAGTTACTTAATCCTTTGTTAGATTGATTCATTACTTCGACGCCCCTGCTTGATTAATTGCAAAAGTTCCAATTCTTGAGGATTATAAGATTGTAGCCAGTTCCACACGAGTACGGTTAGTAATCCTTCACTAATTGCCAAGGGAACTTGAGTAATGGCAAAAATTCCGGCGAATTTGGTAAATGAAGCTATAAACCCACCAGCAGGTGCGGGAAAAGCGAGGGCGAGTTGGATAGAAGTAATCACGTAGGTCAGTAAATCTGCTATAGCTGCTGCTAAAAATATGGCTATTTTTTGTTTACCACTGAGGCGCATCGTGAGATTATATATCCAGTAAGCTGCAAATGGTCCGGCGATCGCCATCGAAAAAGCATTCGCTCCCAATGTCGTCAAGCCACCATGCGCTAGTAACAAAGCTTGAAATAACAGCACCAAGCTACCCAAAACGGACATTGCCAAAGGACCAAATAGCACCGCCCCTAACCCCGTTCCCGTGGGGTGAGAACAGCTGCCTGTAACGGAAGGGATTTTCAAAGCTGACAACACGAAGGTAAAAGCACCAGCCAAGCCTAGCAGTAGTTTCAGTTCCGGGTTGGTTTTGGTAATCCGCTGTAGCGATCGCAGTCCCAAAATCATAAATGGTAAGGAGACTGCCCACCAAAAAATTGCCCAGCCTGGGGGTAAAAATCCTTCCATGATATGCATGGCGTAGGCGGATTTGGGTAAGCCAACTATTAGGTAAAAGCTCACTAATGCCAGCCAAAATAGATTAAGTTTTATTTTTTTCATTTTTATTTTTGATCAACTAGGAGATTTTAGCTGGTACACAAATTCCTAACATGCCCGTTCAACTAACATCTCTTGGGCGCGTTGAATAGTTCCGATAAATTCGCTGATATCCGCCATGCTAGGATGCTATGAATTAGAGTCATCTCCATAGAGGCACACTGGCGACACGGAAGCAGCGATTAGTGCGGCTGAGTTTTGCACAGGGTGAAGCATTTATCAAACTTTTAGTGGAATTCATCGTTTTTGTGCAGTACAGTGTAGGCAATCAAGGGTTAGTTGAGCCTGCTACTCCTATATTTACCAAGCAATTTCCGTAGCGTCGCTGGTAGCACTAAATCAATCAATTGTGAAAACATCAAATAATACCGCATCCGTACCTCGCAGATGAGCTTCAATTCGTGAATTAATCGGCGGGCATTCTGACTCACTCAATTTGAGTTTACAGTTGCGGGACAGCGCCGGATTTACACCGGACTTTCCCCCTTACGTCTAATGGCTGCTCTCCATTAGAACCGACTTCAGTAAGTATATCACCAATGTTGAGCAGTTTGTGTTACCAGGCATTTACAAAGCGGTAGTTCATTGAGACAATTTAGCCATAAACAGCCGCATTCCATTCGCGCTCAACGAGTAAGGGGTAGTGTTAGACAATGACGCCAAATCGTTAAAACTTTAGCGTTTGCTTTTCAAAAATCTACTAGTTAGCACTCCATGTCAGCTTGACCAACATTACCCCTAGGTCGGCTTTTTCCCTTTGACTTGATCTAGCTTATCTATAACCCAGGCTTCTCTTCTAATACCATTTTCACCTGGGTTTTATCTTTTATGAAGTGCTTTTTAAGCTTAGTAAACCATTGGTGCCTGATTTTGCAGCGCCCGTAAAGCATTCATGCAATATGGGCAGTCGCAGCCAAATACAGCGATCGCCTTATCACTTTCTGCTTCAGTAAAGTTGAGCATGGCAATATTTTTGTCTGATGCCTGTGCCGAATTCACCTGAGATGCTGGCGTAGAGTGAGACACTCGATCTGCCTGTGTAACCCGCATACATACAAACTTGTTGTAACTAACATGTGGATGTCTTATGCAAGCTTCACCATCTTTCATGCGGATGACTGGTGAATAGGCGTGTGCTGGATTGACCACTCCCACCATAGACATGAGAGAGGTAAAAATTGTGGGGCTGGCAAGTAAAGCAAGTTTTAATTTTTTGTTCATTGACGTTTAGAGAATAACGTTACTGACTGCTAAGATTAACTCATTAACTGTTACAGGTCAAGTGAGTTTTTATCAGGAATCATAACAGGTTTTCAGATTCTTTCATTAATTAAATCTGTGGAAAATACAACAAAAACGTGGCTAAACTTTCTTCAGCCACTGATGTCAAATTTAGGTTGGTTAAATTAGTGCTTGAGCATCAGAAATATTGTTGAAAATTCATCGTCATTAGGGGAGGTTGTTGTGCCTGTGCATAGACAGTAGCAGGCATTCCGTTCAGTAAACTTGTAATCCCTAGGATGGCGATCGCCTTATGAATGTGGTTCATGGCTGGAATTCTCCTGTTATTGAAAGACGGAAGCATATTTGCTTTTTAATTGTTAAGTGCTGCATCTAGTACATGACGGCGGAAATAAAGCTACCGTTTTCATAGCAAGAGTGAAAAATTAGTTATTAGTCAACAGTTATTTAGTCTATAGTCATTAGTTAAAAGAAAAATAACTAATAACTAGCGACTCAGTATAAAAGAGTACATTATTCCAAATATAAACTAGTTGGCATGAATATGAAGCATATTTTCAAGAGGCAGATGTGAAGATAGACGCAGGCATATTTGTTATTTGTTCCTGAATGTTTACAGTCCCAAGCTGAGCTGAGGAACGAGTAAACCCCTATTCAATACTTGTCGGTTAAGACGAGTTTCACGTTAGTCGCCGATCCCCCCCGAAGTTTGCCCGGAGGGTTTCCCTCCTTGCAACTTCTCTCCGCCTGCGGCGACCCCCTTAAAAAGGGGGTTTAGGAGAATTAAGCAGAACTTTTTAAGGGGGGTATGTTCAGATCTTATTGGCAAAACCTACGCAGTATTGAACCCCAGATGTGGGAATCTGGTTCCAAAGTACAAGGATGATTAGGGTGCTTGCTCTACCTGAAGCGTTCTATGTTCAATGCCGAAGTGGTCGTGAAGCTCTTGGCTTACTTTGGTCTTGCTTGTTCATCGCTTTTCGTACAAGTAATGGTTATCAATTTCAATTTTAATGAAAATTAAAACTTTCAATATTTGAATTGTTGTTCAATTGTTGTTTATGATATTGGTAGTTCACTTTGTAGCTTGGAATAGCTGCCATGACTCAAACCCCCTCCCTTAAAACCCAAGCTTTGCAAGTTAATGGCATGGACTGCGGCAGTTGTGCCAAGACAATTGAAGCCAGCTTGCAGCAGTTACGTGGTGTTACAGAAGTGTCGGTTAGTTTTGCAACAGGAAAAGTAAGGGTATCCTATGATCCGAAGCTTTTAGGTGAATCTGAAATCATAAATCGCATCACTGCTTTGAGCTACACCGTTGAAGTGGCGCCTGCTAAAATGCTACAAGTGCAGGTTGGAGGAATGGATTGCGGCAGTTGTGCCAAGACAGTTGAGGTAGGCTTGCAGCAGATTCCAGGCGTCAGTGAGGTATCGGTCAGCTTTGCAACTGAACGAGCGCAGATATCCTATGATCCGCAGCAAGTTAGTGAGAAGACAATTTATGAGCGGATTAAAGCTTTGGGTTATACGGTTGAGCAGAGTTCTCTTGCTAGCTCCCACTATCACACGCATTCCTGTGACCACGACCACGACCACGATCATGCCCACACTCAACCAGTCCCCAAGCCGACTCAGAATCCTGAGCCGACAAACTGGTTTTTCTGGCTCACCAACCGCCGAGGGCAGAGCGTTATTCTTGCAGGGATAGGGTTATTTTTGGGCTTAATCACTCAACATCTAGCGTTACCCGTTTGGATAGCGCGGACTTTTTATGGTATTGGCATAGTCGTTACTGGCTATCCGATCGCACGGGCAGGTTTGTTTGAGTTACGCTTGCGCCGCGCTGATATGAATCTGCTGATGACGATTTCAGTCATTGGGGCAGTGATTTTAGGAGACTGGTTTGAAGCTGCGCTGGTGATCTTTTTGTTCTCTGCCGGCACAACGCTGCAAGTTTTCACCTTTGGTCGCACCCGCAATGCTATTCGCACTCTGATGGATTTGACTCCACCCACTGCTACCGTCAAGCGGGGGAATCAAGAAGTCACAGTTCCTGTTGAGAGTATTCAGCTAGGCGAAACTTTAACGATTCGACCAGGACAGCGCGTGGCTTTGGATGGCGTAGTTGTTTCTGGGACAAGCGCCATTGACCAGTCTCCGATTACAGGAGAGTCAATCCCAGATGATAAAGCCCCTGGCGATACTGTGTTTGCGGGGACGTTAAATCAAACAGGCTTTATATCCGTTAAAGTTACCCACACGAACAACGACACCACCGTTGCCAAAATTATTAGTCTGGTAGAACAAGCCCAAGAAAGCCGTGCGCCTTCTCAGCAGTGGGTGGATCGGTTTGCGGAGGTCTACACGCCGATTGTGATTTTGATCGCGATCGCCATTGCCCTCATCCCTCCTCTCGCATTTACTCAACCCTTGAACGTTTGGCTATATCGGGCGTTGGTAATGCTGGTCATTGCCTGTCCCTGTGCCTTAGTGATTTCCACTCCGGTATCAATTGTTAGCGCCATTGGTGCTGCAACTCGCCAAGGAGTTTTGTTCAAAGGAGGTAATGCATTGGAGACAGCTGGACGTTTAACTACCCTTGCCTTTGATAAGACTGGCACCATAACTCAAGGGTTGCCGATAGTTCAAAAAGTTTATATTTCAATCTCTGATAGACATAATTCAGTGATGCAAGGTGTATTCGACACAGATAAAGGGAACAGGGAACAGGGAACTCTTAACAGTGTAGGTTATGTAAGTGGATTTGACCCCGACCAAAACGTACCGCATGTAGATGCGGGGGTTTCTGACTCCCAGGGTAAGAAGGAAATTTTAACCTTGAATGGGGAACACGAGGTTCCTCACTGTTCCCCGTTCAAGGTTAAGAGTTCCCTTCTTGATGAAAATGGTCATAACTTAGATTCAAGCAGTGTGCTGTCAATTGCTGCATCTTGTGAACAACACTCAGAACATCCCTTGGCGAAAGCAATCGTGGCACTCGCCAAAGATCTCTTAATAGAGTTACAGACTCCGGAAAAGTTTACGGCTTTACCGGGTAAAGGAATTGAGGCGAAAATTGGTGAGTCAGTTTATTATGTTGGTAATAGACGTTTGTTTGCAGATCGAGGTATTCCTTTATCACTAGCTGCTGAATCTTTGTTAATTGAGATCGAAAATTTTGGTCAAACGCCTGTATTGGTGGGAAATCAGACAGAATTGTTAGGAGTCATTGCCTGTTCTGATGGATTACGGTTAGAAGCAACAGAGGCGGTGCGACGCCTGAAACTCTTAGGGCTAAAACGGCTGGTGATGTTGACAGGCGATCGCGCATCTGTTGCTAAGCAGATTTCCCAACAAGTTGGCATTACAGAGTATCAAGCAGAACTGCTACCGTTCGATAAGCTGACTGAAATCCAACAACTGCGCCGTTCTGGAGTGGTAGGCATGGTAGGGGATGGTATTAACGATGCACCAGCTTTAGCTGCTGCGGATATCAGTTTTGCAGTTGGTGGAATTGATATTGCCCTAGAGACAGCAGATGTCGTGCTGGTAGGAAGTGACCTAAGAAAGCTTGCTTATACAGTGGATTTAAGCCGCCGCACTGTGTCAGTCATTCAACAAAATATTGTCTTTTCGCTGGTGACGAAGGGATTATTTTTGCTATTGGGTACTTTTGGGTTTGTTGGGTTAGCCGTTGCCGTTTTAGCAGATACCGGAACTTCCCTGCTTGTAACTGCGAATGGAATGCGACTATTTAGAACCAATAAGCGATAATTTGAGCAAATGGGGGTTCAGTTAGTAGCGTTCACTCATGGGAGATCCCCCCAACCCCCCTTAAAAAGGGGGGCTATGTTCCCCCCTTTTTAAGGGGGGCTAGGGGGG
>CAZZYE010000323.1:0-7920 GCA_964658145.1 uncultured Stigonema sp. | reverse complement strand
TTGCTAATTGCTAATTGCTAATTGTCAATTGCGTGTAGCTAATCAAAGTTCAAACGATCGCTGGCTTTCACCACTCCGTCAGCTAGGTCTAAAATCAGTTTCTCATCCGGGACGGTAACTTGATTTGCAATTGGTTCTATCTCAAGTGTCAAAGTAGTCATGCCACGCATCCAGCAACACTGTTTGATGTTCTTCTACTAGCCTAGCAATTTGATTCAACTCGTGTTCCTTAAAGCCTCGGTTTTTCTCCAAGGAGATCGGAACGAGCCAAAATTTAGCAATTAGCTTATCCCGCTTAACATGAATATGAGGAGTTTCAGGTCGTCACCAGCCGTCACCTCAGTTTCAAAAGTAGAAAACCCGCCAAAACTAATGGTGACCGGTACTCAATAATAAGGAGGCGAGATCGCTTGCGGCGATCGCCTCCCTTTATGTCTCCGTCCACAAGGATGGACATGATTATTATGGTTTGGTTTCGTTTCAATTCTCGTTTCAATCCTCAGCACTTTTGTGGCTGTTACCGCTCCGTTAACGGCCACAAACTTGCGTACATATGCCAAAAAACCCGTTACCGCACTGGGAACGGAGATTACCGAAAACGCGGTAATGCTTGCCGTATAAGGGCGGTAAGTTACCGGAAGGATTACCGCACTGGGAACGGATTACCACAAACGCGGTAATGAGGAATCAAGCTTCGCCCCTACCATTGCCGCGCTGCTGTAGATGTTGCCAAATGTGCTCGATTTGCGATCTCCACTCTTGGCGATCGGCATTAAGCTCGTTCGTCAACCGCTCAAAATTTTGCTGGTGGATGGTTACGATTTGGAGCAACGCTTCTGCTGTTGTCCTCAACTCAGTTGTAGAAGTTCTTAGCTCCGCATTGACTGCTACTTGGTTGTCGAGTTGCTGCAGGGTATTTTCTTGGCGTTGCCTCAATTCATCCAGCGCCGCTTCTATCCGGTCGAGTTTATCCCCTCCTCCGTTCTGAGTCATGCCGCCCCCTGGTGGTTCTCTTTGGCTGCCTTGGCTTCTACCCGGTCTAACTGTTCTAGCTTTTTCAATCCCTCATTCAGAATTTCTTCTGTTAGGGAACTCATAGTTGTACCCAGCCGAACAGCTTGCAACTTTAGGCGGGTTCTAATGGACTCCCTGACATCTGTTTGTAAAACTACCGTCTTTTCTTCTTTTGACATTACCAGCATTGCCAACACTCTAAACAATTATCGCTTAAAAAGCATTGTTTGTCATGGCAACAATGCTGTAATATTGTCAGCAATGCTAGCAATATTTGCATTGCTAGCTTAAATGCGCCCTGGTAGCAGAGGAGCCACCCTCCGCTACCAGCACGACTTCCATCATTCACCGAGGAGACAATCCTAGTGTTACATAATTACCGTGACCAACGTATTTGGTCTGGTTCAGGGTCACTTCTGCAAAAATTGGGTTCTCAAGACCTTTTCACTAAGCTTTTTTGGGCTGGAGTGAGATCGGCATTCCCAAAAAATTCCAAATGGGGTCAGCAGAGTTATCAACGGGGTCAAAATCGGAATTTGGGTCTTTGCTTTCAGCCCTTTTAGAATGCTTGTTATGCTAAGGTTTTTGGCTTTGTGTGGGAAAATCTGCTCCAATCACAATCGTGACATCCGACCAGATGTCACCTGCTGCCGTTACCTGCATGTGTCCCAGACCCAGCAATCTTTGCACGAGACTAGCATCTTCTGGATTACCATGTTGAGCAATAATTTGAGTTTTACTGGCTGATTCAGCACTCAAATCAATCTCATGGTCAGTCATATGAGCATTACTAAACCCTTGTTTCCGAAGAATTGCAATTGCACGCTTGGCTACTTCTGGTTGACCTGTAGCATTGGCAACGGCAACTCTCAGTTGACTTGGTGAAACTTCCTTTGCCACATTCTCTTTCCCAGAGTTATTCTTGACATTAAAGTAACGAGCCAGGATGGGTGCTGCCGCTTGAGGATTTTCAACCCAGTAGCTCTTGGGATACTCATTACGGCGGCTGTATCGACCGGGCAGCATGAGAAAGTTGTTCCGCTCCCGGTCATTGGTTAACGTCGTATGGGCTATTGCCAGCATTTCGTCTAACGACAAATCAGTGTCAATGTTTTCCTGCGCGATCCGTAAAATATCGGGCAACTTAGAGATCGTTTCAGGTTGTAGCAGGGTGCGCTGGATTGCCTTGAGGACTTCTTGCTGCCGCTGCACTCGCCCAATATCTCCTAACTTGTCATGGCGAAAGCGGACATACTCTTCCATGTGCTTACCATTCAGCTTTTGCTGACCAGGCATAAAGTGAATATTTAAGTGTTGGGCGTTGTCTACATAGTCCATCTGCTTGGGAATGGTTACTTCTATACCACCTAATGCATCTACCAGATGAATGAATCCATTTCTGCTGAGTCTGATGTAGCGGTCAATGGGAACGTTTTCCAGCTGATGGCTGACAGTTTGAGCCGCAAACGCTACTCCACCCCGCCAGTTGGCACTATCGATTTTAGCGACACCTACTCCTGGTAACCGCACTAGGGTATCTCGGGGAATCGAGAGGACATTGATTTGATGGTTATCCGGCAAGAACCTTACCAGCAGCATGGTGTTAGTATTACTTGCGAGGGCGTCACTCGAAGTCGCGTTGGTACTTAAGTGCGGATGGTCGAAGTTGTCGTCGTTGTCAATGCCCAAAATCAAAAGATTGACAGGGTGAGTCAGGGTAGCCGGGAGAATATCAGTAAGGTTTTGGGGGCTATTAGGCAAGTGATGTCGGGCTGAACCTTGCTGTAGGGGTCTACTAGAAAGAGATACTGCCAAGAGTGCACCCAACGTTGCAAACAAAGCCGCCGCCCCACCCAATGCCAACCCCAGCATTAGCCAACTTTTGGGCAATGGCGATACTTTCTTTGTTGTGGCAATCTCAGCAGTATTTGACTGAAATGGGTGTTGTTCATCAGATTTTCTCTCTAACATTGACTTCCTCACACACGTTAATCAGGCTTGTCATCATTAAGGTTAATTCAGAAACCACGGACAGGATTTGCCCCTCCTGAATTTGCTCGCTCACCTCTTGAGACTTTCACAAGAACACTTCTCTAAAAATCGACGTACCTATCCAGGTTTTTGTTCACTTGAGAATTTTCCACTTATACAGCATGCTCTAGAAAGAACAATACTTGTTCTTTGTAAATATTTTTATAATATTTTCATAATTGAAAGAGTGCAAGGTTTTCAACAAGAAAGTAAACACATTAACTCATCATCTTCACAAAGCGTATCTCTGCTCTGAATATTGATTTGTAAAGGTATTAATGTATACTCACGAACTGGAGCGCTGATAGCTGTGGAATCTACGAAGTAGATCAACAAAAATATTTACAGTCCGCCGCGAGCGAAGCAATCCCAGCCCTCCCTATCGAAGGTGCAAGATGTCAGGGAGCCAACTAATTTTGCGCTGCTAAGCACCGAATCAAGATCTGAAAGTTGGAACCTTGAAAGCCTTGATGAAAATAGCCGAGCTATCTGAAGAAGATTTACTCTGACTGGAGTTTAGACTATCAAGAAGAGCGATCGTAAACAAAGGAAAGCGTGTGTTGTTGGTATAAAATTTTTGTAAAGGCAGTCTGTTTTAATTTTGTGTAGCAGAGCAAACTCATGGTGATAATTTACCTGAAGCTCCCGGAAGGAACTAGGAAATTAAGTAGTTGTAAAGTTTTGTTTTGACAAATCTATCTGCATGTATTGTAGACTTCTTGAGCAGGCATTAAAGTTGATAGCCAAAATTCATAAGGATTCATGAATAGCCTAATCATAAATATAGTGGATGTTAACCGTTTTAGAAAAACAATATTTCTCCAAGCATGCGCGTTGAATCTATTTACTTAAATTTAAAGTCAGGTAGAATAAGAATACTATATTAACAAATAAAAAACTGTTTATGACTATTGCTCCTCGATTGTGCATTAACAACGTGTGGGATAAACGGCAAAATTGGGCAAAATCCAACCAGTATCCCCCACTCCAGCCCCCAGTGCGGCAGTTGTCCCTAAGCGACTCTAGGGTACGAAGTAGCAGGTTTAGTGATTCTTAGGCTTTACCCCAAAGCTTTTAACCCCCTTTTGGGGATTTGAAGCAAGTGTCAGCTTATTCCTTACCAAGACTATGCCAAACTCCGATTCTGGTCAGCCACAAACGCTTCACCCAAGGCAGCAATGCTTGATTGAACAAAGCCATAATGTCAGTCAAGCCGGACTTCCTCCAGACGTCGCTCTCCACAAGGTTGAATTGTTGTTTGTCCTCTACCTTCTGATTACGCTTTTAATAGGAATTTACCTTACCTATCGTCAGGCAGTCCGACGGCGGCGCATTCAAGCTTTGGAAAAGTTGTTTCGACTCAATGCTTCGCTTCGGGCTGTTGATTTCGAGGGGAAACTAAGTAAAGCGATCGCCAAAAGCCGAGTCTACGATCCCATTCCTTTGCCAATTAGCAAGCCAATTGTGGATACGCTTTCATCTGTGGATATTCCTCTGGGACAGGGGGGATTCGCCCGCGATTATATAGTGAGTTTGAGCGCCGATGACGAAGTGGTGATTGAATTGAAATCTGAGAGGTTTGATACCTTTGTCTCGCTATTAGCTTCTGATGGCAGCACTGTGGGCGAAAACGATGATGGACCTGATGGCACTACCAACTCGCTGCTGATTGTCTGCATTCCCAAGTCGGACATCTATACTGTGCGGGTGCAAGCTTCTGGTGAAGCCAAGGAAGCCGTTGGTCCTTTTACCCTCTTTGTGAGACGCTTACGTCCGAAATCATATATTCAACAATTTTAAGTAGCAAACTCAGTAACCGACATTCCTCCCTTATTAGTAGCCGCGATCGCGATCGCGACTGAGTGCAATTGCGGTTTCAAGGGATAATATTTTTCCTAACTATTTATAATAAATATGCCGAAAACCCTTGCGATTGAGAAGATTTTAATCAATAAGCAATTTAATCAGTCCATTAATTACACTAAATTAATACATTAATCGGGTGAAGCATGTCTAATATCCAGGAACAGCAGCGTCAGGCGGCAGGAGCTCGCCGAGTCGTCAACAAGGTCAAAGAGTTCTTCAAAATTCTCGGTCCTGGTTTCGTCACTGGAGCTGCAGACGATGACCCGTCAGGAATTGCTAATTTTTCCCAAGCAGGAGCCCAATATGGGCTGCAACTTTTGTGGCTAGCTCCATTTATCTTTCCCTTAATGGTCTGCATTCAGGAAATGAGTGCTCGCATTGGTTTGGTGACTCGCCGGGGCATTATCACCATCCTCAAGGAAGAGTATCCGCCTTACGCGCTGTGGCTGGTCGGACTGATAACTATTCCTGCCATCACGATCAACGTCGGGTCTGACCTATTGGCAATGGGAGATGTCTGTCATATGCTGCTCCCCCAGGTTTCAACCCAGGTGTTCAGCACACTCGCAGGCATCCTGGTTCTGGCATCGCTGTTCGTGTTCAATTACAACAAGGTAGCGTCGATACTGAAATGGGCGGCTTGCGTTCTGTGCGTGTATTTTGTTGTCCCTTTCTTTGTCAAACAGGATTGGGGGTACGTCGTGCTGCATTCAGTCACGCCGCACCTACAGTTTGACACAGCATTCTTAGGGACTGTCGGAGCAGTTATGGGCACCAACATCTCCGCCTATCTATTTTTCTGGCAATCCTCCATGGTGGTGGACGATCAGGAACACAAGTACGGTCACTTGTTCAATGACTCGGAGGCGATTCTGCCGGATCTGAGGCTGGAAGTCAAGACCATGCAAAAGGACAATGCATTTGGGATGGCGATCGCCACAACCATTATGTTTTTCGTCGTTTGGGCTTGTGGTAGTACTCTGTTTGCCAAAGGGATCAAGGATATCAATACTGTAGAGCAGGCGGCGGAGGCTCTCAAACCCATTGCCGGGGATGCTGCCTACTTACTCTTTGCCGTCGGGATTCTGGCTTCGGGTTTGATCGCGGTTCCTGTGCTGGCTGGCACTTGCGGTTATATTGCGGCTGAAGCCTTCGGCTTTCCTAGGGGGATGGATAAGAAATTGCACGAGGCTCAGGTGTTTTATGGGGTGATTTTCCTTTCCGTACTCCTGAGTTTGGCGATTAATTTCACTGGGATTGGGGCGGTGCAGGCGCTAATCTTTTCGGCTGTAGTGTCTGGGATAACTGTTCCACCCAGCATCTTCTACATCATAAAAATTTGCAATAATCCACGGATTATGGGCCGATTCACCAACAACATCTGGTCTAACATCGTGGGCTATTTTACACTTGGTCTGATGAGTGTGGTAGCGGTCATGTTGATTTGGACCACATTCTTTTTACCCAAACCGCCCAACTCGGGACTCACTAATACGAGTTCAACACCAATGACCTCTACCGTTGCTCCCACAGCTCGAACGCCGACATATACTGCGGTTCCCAATCAACCTTAGTTTTAAGCACCTATTTACTTTTACACACAGCCAATCCCTGATTGTGGGATTTATGGTGTGTAGAGTACAAATTAGAGAAGTTAATATTGTGTGTGGGGCGCAAAATGAGAAAAATCAAGTGGTCCTGGTTAGGGATAATTGCTACTCTATTTTGTTTATCAGGTGGTGGGGCGTTAGCGTTCTTCTTGACGGCTACCCCCCTGCGTGTGGGTTCGTGGCAAAACAAGCCTAACAGCATTGTGCCAGTGACTTTAGACCGACCAGTCAATGTGCTGGTTTTAGGAATTGATAACTCAGGACACCCACACTCCGCCAAAAACTACAGCCCAGCAGAAGCCCTGGGAGGTAATAGCGATACAATGTTATTGGTACGCCTCTTACCTGCTACCCACCAAATCAACATGCTCTCGATTCCCCGGGATACGCTTGTCCAGTTGCCTGGTGTGGGCAACGATAAAATTAATGACGCGAATTCCAAGGGGGGAGTACAACTAACCGAACAGACAGTTAGTCAGTTGTTAAATCATATTCCTATTGACCGCTATGTCCGTATTGATACAGAAAGTTTTACTCAAGTCGTCGATGCCTTAGGTGGAGTGGAAGTGAATGTCCCCAAACCGATGAATTATGTAGACCATACTCAGAACCTGTACATCCATTTCCAGGCAGGACGACAAGTACTCAATGGTCAACATTTACAAGAATATGTACGCTTTCGGGAAGATGCTTTGGGAGATATTGGTCGAATTCAGCGGCAGCAAGAAGTTTTAAAAATACTCCTCCACAAATTGTGGCAGCCTTCAACTCTTGGACATCTGCCACAAATTTTGAAGGCGGTAAAAGATAATTCTGATACTGACCTGTCTATCGGAGAAATGCTGGGGATGACCCAGTTTGTAGGTAGCCTGGATCGGCAGCACATCAATATGGCGATGTTGCCCGGTCGTTTTAGTCGTAAGAATGAATATCCCTTCAGCTATTGGATAGAGTCTCCCCAAGCAGCAACCCCGATTTTGACCCGCTACTTCGGCGCCAATTCTCAACAGGATGCTATGGCGGCAACTCCTACCAACGTCAAGCAAATGTGGGTCGCTGTAGCTAATGGTACGGGTAAAGCACGAGCAACAACCATAACTGTCGCATTGCTAAGAAAGCAGGGTTTTAAAAAAATCTACACTACACATCGTGAAATAGCTTCAGTGACGACTTTTCCCTTGGATCAAACTCAGATTATCGCCCAACAAGGTAATCCCGATGCGGCAAATGCTGTAAAAAGTGCGCTAGGAATAGGACAAGTGCAAGTAGCAGCGACTGGAGATATCGGGTCTGAGGTGACAGTTGTGGTGGGAAACGATTTGGCTGTTTTGGCGAAATAAAAATGGTATTGCTCTCAACAGAGAAATAATATGATAAAAAAAGGGAACAGGGAACAGGG
>CAZZYE010000322.1:0-7927 GCA_964658145.1 uncultured Stigonema sp. | reverse complement strand
TAGCCATTAGCCATTAGCGATTTGACGCTTTACGCTACCCAAACTTTTTGGGCAAATCGCACACTTAAGCTTATTAACGGAAGGGCGAAGAGGACTATAACTGCGTATCCCCATCGCGGGTTACGAGCAAGTAAAAGCCCAAATGCAAACGACAGCGACACAATACCATAGGCGTAGCGTTCAACAGAAGCGGTAAGTCCAGTGTTGAGGATTAAGCCAAAGGAGCAAAAGCCATAGACAACTGCAACAAAGGGAATTTGAGTCCGTGAAAACCATAGCAAATAGACTCCACCAAAAATAAGTGCAATCTTAACTAATGGATCGCCTGAGAAGAAATCGCCTGGTAACGGATCGCGTGTCAATAACCACAGCAATATCCATAAAAAACAAAATAGGACGGGCATGACAAAACCCAGTTGCAAACGGAAGCGCCATAATAAATAACCGCTACAGACAATAATGGCAAACAGCAGTGGATGCCAAGGGTCTATGATGTAGCCATCAACATTTGTTGTACCCACTACAATTTGCATGAGCATTTGCCACCAACCCTGCCAAGCAAATCCGTATGAAGAACGCCACGCTTTCTGTACATGGAGGAACGCGAAAGCGTCCCCAAATGTAATTAGGCAATATAAGCTGAACAGAAATAGACCGCCACCAGCGGCTAAACTAGCAATATACGCCCAGACGCCTCTACGCTCTTTCCAAGCAGCAAGCAAAAAAGCTGGTACGAGCATAACTCCAGTCACTCGCGTTGCCGTAGCTAATACTCCCCAAAAGGCTGCCCAGATATGCTGCTTTCTGTCAAAGGCACGTAAAGCTGCGGTGCTGCACAACAAAAACAGTCCTTCTGTGTAAATTACAGTTCCGTAGAGGGAATAAGGACACCACGCTAAAGTAGCTGTTGCCCACTTAGCTGCGCTTTTGCCATGACGCTCCTCTACCCAAAAGTACAGTACGATCAAGGCAGCCAAAAATGCTAAGTTGTTCACCAAGATGCCTGCAACTTCAAAAGGCAGGTTCAAGGTCATAACTGTTCGGATAACTAAGGGAAATAATGGAAAAAATGCCACCGAATGTTCTTTTCCATCATGGGCGTAATCATAACCAAAAGTTGCTATTTTATGATACCAAATACTGTCCCATGCTGAGAAAGCTTGCCAGCTAAATGTGGCAGCAACGCTGTGGGGTGGAGCCGGAAGTAAAGGGGCAATTAATAAGATAGCAACAGCGATCGCGAGTCGGCTGGATAGCCACATTGCTACTGGAAAAATAATATTTATGGTTTGATAATCATTGATGACAAGCTTTTTTAAAAAATGCATCATGAATATAAAAATATCTTGAGGAATACTGCTCAGAACTTATCACAATCTGGGTTAATTTTTTCTGCATTCTTATATAGGTAGTCACAATTAAACTTAAAATGCGCGGGCAAGATGCCCACCCCACAAGAGCTTTAAGGGAATACCAAAAAATAAATTATCCATTGCGTAGGGTGCGTTAGCGATAGCGTAACGCACCATCTTAGCTGTTGTGGTGCGTTACGACGTTCCGTCTAACGCACCCTACAAAATTGGATATTTTTTTAATTGGAAGTCCCTAACTTCTTGTGGGGTGGGCATCCTGACCGCCCCAAAATACAATCTGTATTTTACATTTATTTATATCCATTTTTATAATTTAATTTATTTTCGCCAGATAACCAATATGACTCCACTAACAATGAAGCTCAAGCCTAGTAGACGTATTAGGGGAATAGTTTCTTTAAGGAAAAAGTAACCTAGCAAGACTGAGAAAACATAAACTAGTGATGCCGATGGAGCGGCAATGCTCAGGTTGACTCTAGTTAGGAGGAGGATATAGGCTACAGCGCCGAAACCGTAGCAAGCTAGCCCGATTAAAAGTTCAGGCGTTGTGGTCATACTGATAATTAGATTAACAGCATTTGACATATTAACTTTGCCTAACTTATTGGCGCCTAGTTTTAAGAATAACTGCCCTGCTACACTGGCTATTACTGACATCAGTAGTAAACTAAATTCTTGCGGAGTCATAGTATTTTGGAGCCATAAATTTTAGATTTAGCATTATTAAAATGATGAATGATTAGAGGGTTCAGAGGCTGGCATTGCTGATGCCTTCCTTTATACCTCCAATTTCCTTGAGAGTATAAATAGGACGCCCTTTGACTTCTTCATATATCCGACCAATGTACTCGCCTAAAATACCAATACTAAACAATTGGACTGAGCCTAAGAAAAAGAGAGCAATTGTAATTAATGTGAAGCCAATTAATGGAGAAGCTGGATCGAACAAGCGCCAATACAACACTAGCAAGATCATTAACAGGGCTAATCCCGCCGACAGCATTCCTAAATAAGTGGCAAGCCTTAAGGGAACTTTTGACAGGGAAATAATTCCGTTAACTGCTAAAGCCCAAGACTTACCGAAGGTATACTTCTCTTTGCCAGCGAAGCGGGGGTCGCGTTCAAAATGCACGGCTGTTTGACGGAAACCTACCCAAGCACGCAAGCCGCGAATGTAACGGTTACGCTCAGGCATTGCATTGAGAATATCTACTACTTGCCGATCCATCAAGCAGAAATCACCTGTATCAGGAGGTATATCTACATCAGCTAGTAGCCGCAGAATGCGATAGAAGATATAAGCTGTAAAGCGCTTGAGCCAGCTTTCCTGTTTGCGTACACTTCGTTGGGCATAGACTACTTGGTAGCCTTGTCGCCATTTTTCAATCATGGCTAAAATTAGCTCCGGTGGGTCTTGCAGATCGGCATCCATAACGATGACGATTTTGCCGCCAATAAAGTTCAGACCTGCTGTCACTGCAATTTGATGACCAAAATTCCGCGCCAAACTTAGGTAACGCACCCGACTATCGCGATGGTGGAGTTCGCGGATCATGCTGAGAGAGCGATCGCGACTACCATCGTCAATCAAAATCAACTCAGCCTCGCCGTCTAGTTGTTCTATCACATGAGTAATACGGCGATACATTTCAGCAATGTTCTCTTCTTCGTTATATATCGGTATAACTATAGAGTATATTTGCTTGCTCACAGTTATTATTTATAAATCAGGCACTCCTGAATTTAAATGGTAATACGCATGTGACATTACCAGACAGTTTGAGAGCAAGAACTTTTATGACTTTGATGTAGTTTTTTGTGCCAAAAGCAAAACAGAGACACCAAAGGGAAGGCTAAACCGATCCATTAAGTGACGTTCGCTGGCAAACAACAGACTTAAAAACTGATTGACAGGTTTCGGCGGCAAAAGTAGATCGTTGCTACTCCCGGAACTGCTATCGATGCGTAACAATTTTTTTAAGTAACGTACAGCAGCAACCATGGGAAACAGAAAAGTGTTAAAGTAGCCGCCATAACGCACCGTATAGCCAGCTTTACTTACGACCTGCTTCAAACCTCTCAAGACGTAGCGACGTTTGTGGTGATTAATATCATCGTGATGGCTCCACAAAAACTGGTATGCAGGAACCGTAATTAACAACCAACCTCCTGGCTTTAATCTTGAGTGTAATGCCACAAGCGCTGCCTGATCATCATCCAGATGTTCCAAAATATCTAGCATCAGAATCAGGTCATACTGATCGCTGAAGGGAATGTTATCAGGCAAGCTACCCAACTGAACTTGAATGACTTGCCGCGCATTGGCAAGTTTGCAAGCGATTTCATCCAACTCCATTGCGGAGAGTTTGCCGTGACGGGCTAACATTCTCAAGTTACCACCCGTACCACAACCCGCTTCTAGAATTTCTGAGTTTTCCGGTAAATTTAGTTTACGAATGACTTGGTCCAAAATCAGGCGGCGACCAGCAAACCACCAGTGCTGATCTTCAACAGCTGCATACTGTAGGTAAAAGTCTTTGTCCATAATGAGAGTGAATATCTGGATGTATTATATATAACTAAGCTAGCAGAGACAACATTCATGCTATGTGATTGCCCTAGCTCCAATATTGTTCAGTAGTTGTTTACAAGAGCGTCAACTCACATCTTGCACCACCGTCTTGTTGCGAAAATAAAAACCCAAAAAGCGTATGATTTCGTAGGGTGGACACTGCCCACCTACCCTCCCTATCGAAGGTGCAAGATGTCAGTCAACCAATATAGAGACGCGAAATTTCGCGTCTCTACAGCTGTGAAACCTCCACCGATAAGCCTTAACTGAAAGGTATTGGCATAATATGATCTAGATTTCTAATAATTGTAGAGAAAACAGATCAGCTTTATTACATAGCGTAATTAAGTACAGTATTTTACTGCATAGAGGGTGAGAGTTGATGCAATACGGTTCGGATAAGTACCAGGCGACCAAAACCGGTTTCTTTAAGAAACCGGGTTTCTCTGACCCCCACCTAACTTTAACCAAACCGTATTGAGAGTTGATGTCTGAAAAAATCTATAATTTGATTTACTTAAATTAGTCATGTTGCTTAACAGATTTCACGTGATAAAAAACAAACATAGCTTACGGATACCACTAACATTTGCAGCAATTTTTTTCATATTAATGTCGGTTTTTGCTCTCCATCGCTTCTACACTTTTTACGCATCTTACGACCAAGGTCTTTTTGACCAAGTTTTTTGGAACACTGTACATGGAAACTTCTTTCAAAGTTCTCTCTCTTCAGGTCAATCAAGCGCTTTTATTAAAGATGGTCAAATAGAAACGGTGTTTTACTGCCATTTAGGGCAACACTTTGTTATTGACTTTTTGCTGTGGATGCCTATATATGCCTTATTTCCCACTGGCGCAACTCTTGTTATTCTACAAGTTGCTTTGATAACTGCTGCAGGTTTAGTTCTCTACGCTCTAGCTCGCCATTATCTGCAAAACTCAATCGCTGTTTTAATTACTGCCAGTTTTTACGGCGGCTATGCAGTTATTGGACCAACCTTTAGTAATTTTTATGAACATTGCCAAATTCCTTTATTTGTTTTTTCTTTACTACTGGCTTTAGAAAAGCGTAAATGGTGGCTTTTTTGGTTATTTGTAATTTTGACATTAGGAATTCGAGAAGACACAGGAATTATTGTCTTCGGTATTGGTCTTTATCTAATTTTTATCCGTCGCTATCCGCGCCTAGGTGTAGCTTTATGCCTGTTTGGATTTAGCTACACTACATTAGTGACGAACACTATTATGCCTCTATTTTCTAATGATAATTCTCGACTGTATTTGAGTGAATACTTTAGCAAATTTGTTCCAGGAAATAATAGCCCTAGTACTTTACAACTTTTGTGGGGTATCTTAACCCACCCTCAAGAACTTTTTAAGAGCTTGTTTACTCCGATCGATCGGCGAGTGAAATACTTTTTAGGTCAGTGGTTACCTTTAGCATTTATACCTGCTATATCAACCGCAGCTTGGACAATTACAGGTCCGCCATTACTGGTACTGTTGATGCAAGAAAGGAAGATGGCTCTTGGTATAACTGTTCGCTATGCATTAACTATAGTTCCAGGCTTGTTTTACGGCACAATTCTGTGGTGGTCTCAACATGAAGAGCGATTTAAGCCCCAGTTTCGTCGCTGGTGGATCAGATGTATTGCACTGTCACTTGTATTGGCAATTACTTCTAATCCAAATCGAGCTTTCTACTTTTTAATTCCAGACTCATTCCATCCTTGGGTTTATATTCCTCTAACCCGTCAGTGGGAACATGTCGGACAGATTCGGGCGCTCATGAACTTTATTCCTGCCGAGAAGAGCGTTTCCGCAACCACTTCTTTGCTTCCCCACCTGGCAACTCGTCGTTCTATTATTCGTTTACCAGCTTTACAGTTGGAAATTGATTCAAAAGAAGTCATTGATGTTGATTACGCCTTTGCAGACTTATGGGTACTGCAAAAGTATCAAGCAGCCTTTAAAGGCGATCGGCAGCAACTGAGAGATTTTCTGACTTTGACTGACCAGCTTCTCACTCAAGGAAGATATGGACTTGTGGATGTGCAAGATGAAGTGATTCTGCTGCAAAAGAAAGTTGCTTCTCAACCTCAAGCTTTGGCGCGTTGGTTGCAGTTGCGAGAGGAACTCAGAAAAATTTAGCAAGTCTTAGACTTTGTATTGATGGATCGGGATTCTGCGTAGCGTTGGTGAAGAAAATGAGGAAAGTATCAGTTATACTGCCTGTGTATAATGAGGCAAAATGCATAGAAAAAACCTTGAAATCAATTTTGGAATTTGCAAAAAATAAACCTTTCTATAATTTTATTTTTGTGAATGATGGTTCAACCGATAAAACAAAAGAAATCTTGTCGAACAAAATAGAATCAGCAAAAATAGCTAATGTCAAGGTGATTTCTTACGAAGATAATAAAGGCAAAGGATACGCGATAAAAACTGGAGTAAGATCTGCATACGGTGACTATATCTGCTACATGGACAGTGATTTAGCTTATTCTCTAGAACATCTTGAACTCATTGTTGAAAAGTTAGAATACTTTGATATCGTGATTGGTTGTAGAAATCTAACATCAAGTCACATAAAAGGTTTAAGTTTAATCCGGAAAATTGCTGGTAAGACATTTAACTGGCTTTCTAGGTTTATACTTAATTTACCATTTAGTGATATGCAAGCAGGAATAAAGGGATTTAAGAGTGATGTGGCACAAGATCTATTTAAACGACAACAGATAAGAGGCTTTTCATTTGATGTTGAACTGATATATATAGCTCACAAACAAGGGTATCGTATTGGAGAAATACCCGCTATAGTCTCAGCACAACATCTATACAAACACTCAAAAGTAAATATTTTGCAAGATTCTCTCAAAATGTTTATAAATTTATTACAAATAAGATACAAGTATGGGTGTTGTAGGTATGAATCAAAGTATTCTATTAAGTTTTGATATCGAAGAATTTGATATTCCCGAGGAATATGGTCAGAAAATTGAAAATACCGTCAAATTTGCAGTTTCTTTGAATGGTTTAACATCTATTCTGTCCTTGCTGGATAAATTAAATATCCAGGCAACTTTTTTTGTAACAGCAAATTTTGCTTTTCATAATCAAACCATAATTCGGGAAGTTACCAAAAACCATGAGATAGCTTCTCATGGTTTTTATCACTCTGAGTTTAGGATAGAAGACTTGAAAAAATCCCGGCTATTTTTGTCAGAAATTACTGGTAATAAAGTCGTAGGTTTTAGGATGCCTCGACTTCAGGAAATTAATGAGCAAGAAATAATTAAAGCTGGTTATGAATACAATTCCTCAATCAACCCAACTTATCTCCCTGGAAAATATAATAATTTTTGGAAACCCAGAACTGCGTATTACTCAAATAATTTACTTAATATTCCAGTTTCAGTAACACCAATAATTCGATTTCCCTTATTTTGGTTGAGTTTTAAAAATTTTCCGCTATGGTTAACTAAATTAAATTCCCAAATAACACTTCAACACGATCGTTATCTAAATATTTATTTTCACCCTTGGGAATTTACAGATATAACAAGTTTTAAACTGCCAAGTTATATTAAAAGATACTCTGGTGAACCAATGATTAACAGACTAGAGAAATACTTGATCTGGCTGAAAAGTCAAGGAGAGTTTATCTGTTTTTCACAATTTAAACAAAATTGGAGTCAGCATAATTCGTAATTCCCATATCTTGTACCAATCGGCTGAACCACCCCTAAATCAATGATGTTGTTGGCGAATTAATGTAGGGTGAAATTCCTGACCCTCTTCTGGGAACGCCCATGCGGAGATGCCTCGAAAAATATTAGCAGAGGCCTCGCCTCTAGTAATGCATTCCCACGCTGGAGCCTGGGAACGACTCTATGAGGAGTTATACCCCAATACGGTTCAGTTAAGGCTTTGATCCCCCCTAGCCCCCCTTAAAAAGGGGGAAATAAGCCCCCCTTTTTAA
>CAZZYE010000321.1:0-7934 GCA_964658145.1 uncultured Stigonema sp. | reverse complement strand
GTTCAGTTAAAGGTTATCGGTGGGAATTTAGACTGTGTAGAGACGCGAAATTTCGCGTCTCTACAGAAGTTGACGGTAGTTTAAGTGTAGCGTCGTCTTGAAAGTGCAGGCAAACGCCCAAATCGTGCAGATAACGACTCAACAGCAACATATCTTTACGATCGGTTAGACTATTAAGTTGGCAAAGTTGGCAGTATTCTTCAAGACTACTCCCGAACCGCTCGAAGAATACCTATTTAAATGAACCGCGTACTGCAAAGCAGAAGCCGTTCGCGAAGCGTCTCCCCTTGGGAGAAGGCTAGGCGCTAAGTACAAGGGAGAAAGAAGATAAAAAGATCGGTAATCTTATGGAGATTTTATAGATTATAGACTCTCTTTTTTAACAATTTTTGGTGCTATTTTCAATAAAATCGAGAATTGATTTATCTCATTGCTGGCGTAAAGACAAAGGTTATGGCAGTCTCGCACTCTTAAAAAGAATGACTACAGGAAATTAAATACTGCATAACGAGCCTTTCCATGCTCCTTAGCGTGATACATGGCGATATCAGCATCCCGCAATAGGTTTTCTGGCTGCTCATAATTACTGCTATTTAAAGCAATACCAATGCTGGCTGTGATCAATATCTCATGTCCATTGAGATGAAGTGGCAACGCCAAGGTATCTTGAATGCGTTTAGCAACGTTTGTAGCGTCAGTAACATCTTTAATTTCTTCTAAAAGAACGGTAAACTCATCACCGCCAAATCGGGCTACAGTATCGCCACTACGTAAGCTGGACTCTAAGCGTCGGGCGATCGCTACTAAAAAATCATCGCCCATTCGATGCCCAAAGCGATCGTTAATCCCCTTGAAGCCATCTAAATCCAAAAATAAAACGGCGTAGCGATAATTATTCCGTCGTTTACCACGCTCAAACGCTTGCCTCAGTCGATCGTGGAATAAAAGTCTATTAGGTAGTGCTGTCAGTGCATCGTAAAAAGCATTGCGGTGCAGTTGTGCTTCTGTCTGTTTGCGTTGAGTGATATCTTGAAAAACGAATACTGCACCAGTCATATTACCATCGTCATTGCGGATGGGTGCAACACTATCTCCAATGGGTATTTTTTTGCCATTTTTAGCAATTAAAATACAATTTTCTGGTAGTTGCAACACCGCACCTAATTTCATTACCTTTGTGGCTAAATTTTCAATTTTTTCTTCCGTATCTTTGTCAACCAGGCTTAATACTTCTGCTATATCTTTACCGTAAGCTTCATCTTGCTGCCAACTAGTGAGTGCTGACGCTACCGGATTAATCATTTGAATATAACCATCAGTATCTGTGACAATTACTGCACAGCCCATACTATTGATGATTGCCTTCATCCGCTGCTTTTCTGACTGCAATATACTTTCTATTTGGTGCTTATAAAGCGCCATTTCTATGGCAACATGCATGTCTTTTTCAGTAAATGGTTTAACAATATAACTAAAAGGCTCATTTGGTAAATTTTTTGGTAATGTATTTTCTAAGTATTCCGTTAAATATATCACTGGTACTTGGAAAGTATTTTTAATGATGTCTGCTACTCCCACACCATTTATTTCTCCAGCTAAGCAGATATCAATTAATACTAAGTTTGGGTTATTTTCTGCTACTTTCTTTATCGCTTCACTGGAATTAGTGACTTTTATTACAGAATATCCTAACTTTTGTAAGCTATTTTTAATATCTGTAGCTAGGATTTTTTCATCCTCAACAACTAAGATTTTGGAATCTATCATGCTAAAATAACCTGTCTGCTAAGGTTTAGATATTGTCAGAGGACTTTATAAGAAAGGGAATAGTTTGAGCGGAATCAATATCCAAAGTACCTGAATCTTTACTTAAGTATAATATTGATTTATTGTCAAGTTAAATCTTTATAAAGTACCGCATTTACGGTATTTAGTAAAGCCACCTCAAATTATTTTATGTAGTTAATATCAAGTTATTAAACTAATTCAGTTAAATACAAATAAATAGTACATTTACGTATCGGCTCATTAAGCTGGGGTAGCAAAGTTCAAACACATATTCCGCAACCTGACTGTTATAGTCGGTTTTTTCCTATTTTTATCCACAACGAAAGCTGCATTTTATACAAGAACTGAAAATTTGGGGATGGCGTGCATCGAATCTCAAATCTTCAAACGACCAAAATTCGTACTGTGACACAAAAAAGTGAACGAACGTACAGCCAGTGTATGGTATCAGACCGACCATTAAACCCACCCACGCGCACCCACAACTGTCACACCCTGACGAAACGGATGTATTTAGTACATAAGAACTATTTTTCAATCTTAGTTTACTAGAGCGCGGAGGAGAATTATTATTATTAAGTTGGAGGTCAGGGTAATAAGATTTTAATCTACTGCTGATAAAATGGTTAGTAGTACAAAGTCATTTTAGAAGAAAATCAGACTTACGTAAATTATCACAAAATATTGAAAAATACCTCAAAAGTGCTGAAGCCAAGCTAAAAACTTTATCCCAAGAGAGGTTTGCATGTTCGGCTGATGCCATGAAGGCGTTATCAAAAACATCGAAACAACTTAAACATCATCAAGTAGAGAATATTGAAATAACTGAAAAAGAGCCATCCAAAAAAGATGAAAAACAAGATAAATATTATCAAATTTCCGCAACTGTCTCAAAAAATGAAAATGCAATTGATATCGAAACCAGAAGTGCTGGGCGTTTCGTTATTGCCGTTCGTCCTGGGGTGTCTCGCCAAGGGCGATGTTCACACGCCATATTCGCCGCACGAAACTGGGCTGCTTACGCGCTCTTAGTGGAGAACGTTGACGGCAAAAACTATAGTTTTTTTACCATTACAAAATTTATTCCACTGCCTCAGTACTTCTTCTGGTTTGTAGTCTTGGGCAACTTCTGCTAATGGGACTTAGACAAAATAGAGGAAAAAAAAGGGTATAATGCTTTCTCAGCCTAGCTTTCACGTCAAAGTAGCCTCCCATGAAAGAGACAACTCCCGCCGCCATGCCCCCAAGATCAGAAAAAATGGTGTAAGAGGTTTAGGGTTGAAGCGCAGGCAACTCGGAAGGAGTCCGCTACTTGTGTTTATTATCCCTTTAACCGGGAGCTACTCTCTACCGTCATTTTACAAGCGATCGCGAAGACAAGCCTGTAGAATGTTTAGTTAATAGGGCAGGCATCTTTCACCTAATCCCTATTGTGTAAGAGGTCAAGATGGTACAGACACCCACCAGTCCAGAAACCGAAACCCTATTGATTGAGTTGCCTTCTACAATTGGGTTGTACGTCACCCAAGAACAATTTGCAGCCTTAGCAGCAGCCAACCGAGATTTGAGACTGGAAAGAACAGCACAAGGAGAGTTAATTGTGAACCCACCAACTGGCTGGGAAACTGGAGAACGCAACACTAGCCTCACCGGACAACTCTATCGCTGGTACGAAGAAAATGAAGATTTGGGTAAAGCCTTTGACTCCTCCACTGGCTTCATTTTACCCAATGGTGCGACTCGTTCTCCCGATGCCTCTTGGGTCAGCCAAGAACGTTGGCAGGCACTTACTCCAGAACAAAAAGGAACCTTTGCTAATATCTGTCCTGATTTGGTCGTTGAGTTACGCTCTAGCTCAGATAGCCTCAAGTAAGAGCAAGCTAAGATGAGAGAGTATATTGATAATGGTGCGAGACTGGGCTGGTTAATCGATCCGCAGCAGCGACGGGTGGAAATTTATCGACCAGGTTTGGCAGTGTTCGTGTTGGAAAATCCGGCTGAGTTGTCTGGATTCGCAGTCTTACCAGGTTTTGTGCTGAATTTGCGTCGAGTGTGGGATTGAAAATGGGTTCAGTACGGTAGAGCCAAAAAAGAGAAGAAATGGGATGAGGCGTTGGCGCAGCCCGCCGCAGGCATCGCTTCTTACCGACGTGCCAGTGAACTAAATCCAAACGATTCTCTGCTACCCAAATATTTAGGAGACTTACTGGCACAACAAGGTAGAGTGAGCGAAGCAAGTATCTTCTATCGTCGGTTTTTACAGCTTCAGCAGAAAATTCTTTAGATGATAAATCTATGCCTTATAGTAAATTCACTCTCAGTAAAGCTGTAGAGGATTTCCAACTTACAATTGTTGAAGGGGGTCGTTTCCTGCCAGAAATTCCCTCAGTCACCCCTACCCCTTTGCTTGTGGATATTCTTAAAGAAACGATTCCCTGGGCGATCGCAGTGAGTAGCGAGAAAGCCCGTTCTGAGGGCATCATTAATCCTGTGTTACTAGAAGTGAAACGCCAACTCAAAGGACAGATTAGCGTTTTCTCTGGGGAGGAATTCAATGTAGAACCAGAGGTTGAACTGACTGGCTATGTTGATTTTCTCATTAGTCGTTCCCCAGAACAGCTATTTATCAAAGCCCCTGCGGTGATTCTAGTAGAAGCAAAGAAGGAAGACCTGAAACCGGGGCTAGGTCAATGCCTCGCCGAAATGGTTGCCGCTCAACGCTTTAACCAACAAAAGCAACAGCCAATCTCGACGATTTACGGAACAGTCACCAGTGGTACAGTTTGGCGGTTTCTGAAGTTGGAAGGGCAATGCGCGTCCATTGACCTTACAGATTACCCTCTCCCTCCAGTTGAGCAAATTTTGGGTTTTCTCGTTTGGATGGCGCAGTAGGGTTGATGTTGAAGATATAAGAGTAGGAAAACATCAGCTTCTACTTCTACTCGTTGCACCCAAGAAACGCTAGATAATTGTTGCTCCCTTCCCGCCATAAGATTACCGATCTTTTTATCTTCTTTCTCCCTTGTACTTAGCGCCTAGCCTTCTCCCAAGGGGAGACGCTTCGCGAACGGCTTCTGCTTTGCAGTACGCGGTTCATTTAAATAGGTATTCTTCGAGCGGTTCGGGAGTGAGAGGCTGTGTTACTTAAAGGATAAAGTGGCAGTTTTTAAACTTACATCTTGCACCTGACGACTGGCGCGCGAATTCTATTCGTTAGGGATTGGTGCAAGCTCTGAGTAAACCCACCCACGCGCACCCACAACTGTCACACCCTGACGAAACGGATGTATTTAGTACATAAGAACTATTTTTCAATCTTAGTTTACTAGAGCGCGGAATGTGGGTTGGAAACCCGAAGGGTGAGGGCTGTCTCACCAGCGATCGGACAAATCGCAGTTTCTCACGTCAGGAAACACTCAGTGCTACGCGTCTACGCACTTATGTGGTGTGATGAAGGCAACGCTACTATGACACTACATCTGCCTATTACATGAATTATTTAATATTTTGAGTCACCATTACTTAACAATTATGTATATTGTTGGACTAAACTAACCAAACGTTAGCCTTTAAAATATGAAGCTAGCAAATCATAATTTTTCGTCCTCTGATTTATCAAATCTCCTCTCTCATACCTAAGAAAAATTTATTCCTGATATTCTCCCGTTACACCTGAGGCTGGTAGATCCATCGCTCTTGTTTGAGACTGGGATTACTCCAAGAGAGAAAAGGAGCAGCTTTGAACATTCAGATCCGAAAGATTTCTATTAACATAGGAGGGTTTTGGAGAGTAATCACCCAAGTCATAAATTGGTTATTCTGTTAATAATCTAACAAAAAGGAGGAGTGAAAACTTGCTAATGCTATATTTAGATTCTCCGAATCCCTGGTTGATTGGAGTGGGATTGAACACAATTCTGTTGGCTGTAGCTTGGATTGTTCCCAAAAAGCTGCTCACTCCTGCTGGATTATTCCACAGTTGGTTGCTTGGTGTCCTAATATGGGGAACACTAGGTTGGCAGGGATATGTAGTAGTAATGTTCTATTTTCTCGTTGGTTCTTTTGCCACGCGCATTGGTATGGCACAAAAGGAAGCAGAAGGCATTGCAGAAAAGCGTTCTGGGGCTAGAGGACCAGAAAATGTCTGGGGTTCGGCTTTGACAGGGGCGCTGTGTGCTTTGGGCATAGGATTGATAGATTGGGGAATTTTACCCAGTCCCCACTCGCATATGGGCGGGGTAACCCCGCCCCTACTGATGTTAGGCTACGTAGCCAGTTTCAGTACCAAGCTTTCTGACACTTGTGCTAGCGAAGTGGGTAAAGCTTACGGTAAACGTACTTTTTTGATTACCACACTACAACCGGTGCCGCGCGGAACAGAAGGAGCGATAAGCTTAGAGGGAACCCTCGCTGGTGCGGTGGCGTCAGTTGCTCAAGCACTGATTGGTTGGGCAGTTGGTTTAATTGATGTAGTGGGTGTAACTTGGTGTGTGCTAGCAGCTTTTATTGCTACCAATTTAGAAAGTGTGATTGGGGCGACCTTACAATCTCGTTTTAGCTGGCTAACTAATGAATTGGTAAATATTTTGAATACATTGATAGGCGCGATCGTGGCAATATTGTTTGCTTGGTTATGGACAAGTGCAATTGCCTAATTATCTTTTCATCGATCGCAACTTGTACATAACTAATCAAGGATTAGTTGCCGCTTTACCTGATAAGCGCATAAGATTGCAATAGCACCGTCACCCGATTTGAGATTTTAGATTGTGGAGTCATGGATTTACCCTATGTAAGACAGTCAGCGGCTTGAAGATTTTATATTCTGGAGCCATTGAGCCAGTTCCTAGCGAGAAACAGGGGCTTGTACCAAAAAAATTTGTTAATCGCTCGGCAATCTAAAATCCAAAATTTATTGTCAGCTACAATGCAAGTAGGTTTGTATTATCAATTGTATATTTTTTTCCTCGTTTTATACCGATTGAATTCATGGAATCGTTAGCATTTTTGACCGTCGATGACCAGCCTATTTATGTTGGGCAAGCAGTAAAATATCTGCAAACTTCTGGGAAATTGGGACAGTATATTGGGGATATTCTCCGCCAGTACGTAATTGAACAAGTACTACGAACACGAGAAGATATTGTCATTAGCCCTGCTGTAACAGAACAGACAATTATTGATTTTCGACTAAAGAATCAACTAACTGACCCAAAAAGTTTTCAAGAATGGCTAGAGAATAATGGTACAGATTATGCGACCTTTCACTCAACAGTCACTTTTGGCTTTAAATTAGAAAAACTAAAAGCAGTGGTTACAGAAGAAAAACTGCAAGAATATTTCATAGAACGGAAAATTTTTCTAGATCGAGTAGTACTTTCGCGCATTATTGTTGATAATCGGGAACTAGCTGAGGAACTACAAGCGCAAATCGAAGAAGGAGCAAGTTTTGAGCAACTAGCTAAAGAATATTCATTAGCAGATGACAAAATGGTTAACGGTATGATGGGACCAGTTAGTCGCGGAACGATGCCGGATATACTGAGGGCATCTGTTGATGTGGCTAGTCCTGGAGAGTTGGTAGGACCAATAGAACTTGAAGAACGTTATGGATTGTTTCGTGTAGAACAATTTCTGTCAGCGTCGTTAGAAGATACTCAACTAAAGCAAGCACTACAAAATGAGTTGTTTGAGAAATGGCTAGCAGAGAAAATTCAAAAGCTGACGGTAAAATTGCAAGTGAACTAATATCTCTGAAAGATGAATCTCCGCAAACGAGGGTGCTAGCTTCTCTACCTTGGAATCAACCACCGCTTTGTTGGTTAACTCCTGAACAACAAAACCAATTGCAAAATCAGTCAGAAACTCAACGTTTTCGTTTGGGAGAAAAAATCTGGTCCACAGAAGCGGTTGGTTACCAGTTCCTGATTGTTTCTGGTAAAGTTCGTTTACGGGAAGAAAGTGTCGGTAAGCCATTGGCAGCCCTACAAACAGGGGATTGGTTTGGTGATTTTAAAAAGTTTCCTGTGGAGTGCAAAGCTGTAGCTGCTAGTAAAGAAGTGGTAGTGGTGCGCTGGAATACAACAGTTTGGGCAGAACTTTCCACTCCCCAGATTGAGGAATTTTGGCTACTAGGAGGAGAAGAG
>CAZZYE010000320.1:0-7938 GCA_964658145.1 uncultured Stigonema sp. | reverse complement strand
GACGTTCCGGCGGAACGTCTCTTCTAAACTTTCCAACACGAGGAGGACTTCAGCAAGATTTTGGGGGCGATCGCTTGCTGCTTTAGCAAGACAAGCCATAATTAAATTATCTAGCTCCTTTGGTAGTCTGAGATTGGGATTAACATCTGCAATTGCTCGTGGTGTTTCAAAGTTATGAGCTTTATACCAAGCACCGAATAATTCAGTTTCTGGTTGCCAAGGTTTTTTCCCGGTCAGCATCTCAAACATCGTCACCCCTAAACTATAAATATCAGAGCGACTATCTAATTCATCACCTTCGAGTTGTTCGGGTGAACAATAGGGCAAAGTACCATTAAACCCTTGATTCGTGTCATCTGTTACTGAATAATCTAAAAATTTAGCAATACCAAAATCTAGAATTTTAACTAATTGACCTAAGATCGGATCGGGAATAACTAATATATTGGCTGGCTTGATATCTTTATGCACAAGTGGATAAACTTTGCCGTTAATGTTCATACCTTGATGGGCGCATTGTAAGCCCAAACAAATCTGACGGCAAAGAGTCAGAAACATTGGCAAAGATATAGGAATCAAATCCTTTAAACTCTTGCCGCACAGATATTCCATGACATAAAAGGGTTTACCTGACTCACTCACACCGTAATCTGTCACCCGCACAATATGTAGGCTTTTTTGACTTAAAGCTGCACAAATACGAGCTTCACGGGCAAAGTCATCCTGAAGGAGAGGCTTTGAAACAGTCTGAGACAGGAACTTGATAGCGACTGGTATTCCGCCTAGTAAGACATCATCTGCTAAAAAAACCTCACCCATGCCACCCCTGCCAATTAACTGCTTCAATTGATAACGATTGGCAAGTAACGTTGTACTGGCTGGAGACGCCAATAATGCGCGTTTGTTCACTCTTACAACCTCCGCTACTAATTTCTCAAACCGATTTGAAAGGATGCGAGAAAAAGTTTAAAAAACTCTTAAATAATTTAAATAGCCAAGCTTTTACACCTATCCCGATTCTCTGATTTGCTACTAGCTTTTTCAAGATATCAGGTTTAATCTTTTCGTACTGCGCTTTTAATTTTTTTTGCTTTCGTCAATTGAAATAATAGTAGTTAATTTTTGGCTAATATCCAACCAATTTATCAATTGCTGACGTTGAGCAGTAGTGAGAGTTAAAGTCATTACATGAGCGCAACGAATGGGTTCTTCTAAGGAAAAAAAAAGGAGATGATAGTAGCCAGTATTTGCTAAAACTTGCGCGATCTTTTGCCCCCTAGGATCTTTTATATCTAAAAAATAAGATAGCCAGCGTGTCATCTCAACCTTGGCATCACACAACACTGTTATCCATAAAAGCATAGGATACAAATCCCTTTTGTAAATAAATTCAGTGCTATTTGTTTTATCTAAAAATTTGGCGATTTCTTGTTTGGGTAACATTGCCCAAAAAGTTGGTATAACCCGGTCGGGAATATGTAGCAGATGCGGAAAACAAATCGGTGCGATCGGCTTGTTTTGAGGCCAAGTTTTTTGCAAGCAAACTTTTTCTGAAGAAGATGTCAATGGGATTAATTGCAGCGAAGATGGTTTTTTTAATTTGTCGCTGCTATTGGTAGTAGCACTATCTATCTGACGCTGAATATCTTCTAATATTTCTAATATTTTGCTAATACTTTGCGGGCGATCGCTTACTTCCTTAGCCAAGCAACTCATGACTAATTTTTTTAATGACTGCGGTATTTTTACCTGAGGAATAACTTCCTCAAAGCGAGGTGGATTTTGAAAGCAATGAGCTTGATACCAATTGCCAAAAGAGTTAGTTTTTGTATGGAATGGATGTTTACCTGTCAGCATCTCAAACATCAACACTCCCAAACTGTAAATATCAGAGCGCACATCTAGTAACTTACGTCCTTCCATATGTTCCGGAGAACAGTAAGGTAAACTACCGATAAAAAAATCCGTTACCGTCATCCCGGAACGCTCTGTTAAAAACTTGGCAATCCCAAAATCGAGAATCTTGACAATCTCCCCTTTTTTGGTATCTTCAGTAATGAAGATATTTTCGGGCTTAATATCCCGATGTACAATCGGATAAATCTCTCCTTTGAGACTGACACCTTGGTGGGCACATTGTAAACCTAAACAAATTTGATAAGATAAATCTAAAAATTTTGATATTGTTAAAGGTTGTGCCTTGAGCATCGTTTTCAGATTTTTTCCTTCGAGGTATTCCATGACATAAAATGGAATTTTTTCCTCAGTAACACCGTAACTTAATACACGGACAATATGTTTACTTTTGCGACCTAATTGAGCGCCAATAAAAATTTCTCTAGCAAAGCGTTGGGACATTTGCGGATTAACTATATTGAGCGACAGAATTTTCACTGCGACTGCCATCCCGCCTTTCGCCGCGTCTTCTGCTAGGTATACCCTACCCATTCCCCCTTTACCAATCAAATCTCTTATTAAATAGCGATTATTCAAAAATTTCCCAATGTAACCATCTAATTCTGTCTTTTGCATTAGCATACATTTAAAAAGTGTCTAGCATTATCAAATTACTTGGGATCTTCTTTTTCATGATTTTGTTTTGCAACAATCATTTGGAAAGTTTATGACAAGCACCCTTTCAACAATTTTTAACATGCTTGTTAAGCAATGCGAATGAGAAATTACACTGAAAGAAAATATATGATGAATTGACCTACTTAACCAATTCCGTGAATACACTGATTGATAATTGTAGAGATGTTGCATACAACGTCTCTACATTAGTAGGGTGGGCACTGCCCACCAATCATATAGGAAGGTGGGCAGTGCCCACCCTACGTTGCTCTAGCTTAGGAATGCCTTACTGTGGGCTGCTTTTTCTGTTCAATTATGGGACAATACGGTTCAGTTAGTGACTGCCACACGACCCACACGTTGGTCTGCAGGTACAACCATGTTTTATTCTAGAAACAAAATTGATCGTGCTCTAGAAAGGTTCCATCCTGAGTCGAAAGGCTAGTATCTGGGTACGTTGAATAAAATTGAAGTTGTTGTCACTAATAAGGATTAATGAGCGTTGTCCATCAGGTAGCTTGGGACCAAGGGTTAAGCCTTCGATGTTGTCTAACCTCACGTCCAGATTCCTCAAATCTAATAGTAATTTTTTCTGAACTGGTTTGATTTTCTTGGAGTCAATTGCCAAGAGGTTATTGATATTGTGAATGTCATCAGCCCCCTGCAAAGAAACCTGAAACAGTGCAATGGAAAATCCTAAGCCAGTAAAAGACCGCTCTATACTGAGGAAATGTCCTTGATTATCGAGAGCGAGTAAATCAGACAACCCGCTAGCAAACATGTGAAAAAAATCCAAAATCGGTGTGACTGGTTCAGTCGGATATAGAAATTCTTTCTTCGGTAATTTTGTGCGCAGGTTGTATTGCAAAATGCGGCAATAACTACTAGTTTTTGGTTTAGCCTCTGAACCATCTTGAATGAGAGCGTTTTCTGTAGCAGTGTAGAGATACTTTTTGTTAGGTGTAATAGTAAGACCTTCAAAAGATAAATTGTCGCGGATACCCTGCTTACCATTCCGTTCAGGCAAAAACTTATTTGGTATTGGTAATTTTGTAAGTTCCCTTCCAGAAGACAGGGAAAACTCCTTAATAAAAGGATTAATTAATTGCTTACTATCACCTTCAGAAGAAATCAACACAGTTCCCTTACTAGTTAAGGCAATACCTTCTGTATCAATAGTACCAACACCAAAGGTGCGACCACTTTTATCTATTAATGTGGTCACACCAACAGGCACAACGTCACCATTTTTTAGCGAACCTTTGCTCAAGTCAATTTTCAGGGTGTAGAAACGAGCAGAAGCTTTTTCACTGCGATCGTCGGAGATAACGTAATAAACCTGGTTTTTGGCATCGTAGGTAATTCCAGATAAACCTCCCACAGGAGTTTTTTGGAAAGAAAAACCTTTGGGCAAAGTCGCTTGTCCAAGAAAATCTATCCCAGTTACCTCAACAGCATTCGTCGCTAAATTGGTAATGAAGAAGCTGATAATTAGAATTGAGAGACAAAAGTAAAGAATTATTGGCAAAATTAAACGTTTTCTGAGCAGCCACATTGAGAGCTACTACTAAATGGCGAAATTAACCAAAATGATAGAATTGTCAGGAACAAGCATAGTTACGCTACAAACGGGCGATCGCATCACCTTCTACTAGTAGCCCTACACTTTGCGTTAATTATAATGTATTCCCGACAGTTCAATACGGTCCGTTCGCTCATTTCCCTTGGGATATCCGGTAATTATGTCTTGCGCTGCTTAAGATCTAGCTCATAAATAGACTCTGGCAGTTTCATAAGTGAGAGAATTGACCGCTCTTGATCGCAAAGAGGTGTAATGAACATAGTAAAATGGGGAAGCCAATTAAGAGCGAGGTCAAGCAAAGAAGTGCGGAGTGCGGAGTACGGGGTGCTCTTAACCCCATAGATGAACTAGAGCGCAAGTTCTACAGACGATCTTGTTTCATTACCGCACGCTCTTCTTGGGAACAAATATTTCTTTGTTCTCTCGCGTGGCGCACACGGAGCGCTACGAAGCGAGTTGGGTGTGGAGAAAGTACTCCGTACTCCGCACTTCGACAGGGAGCACCCCGTTCTTGGTCACAAAAAACCTTGCGTATTTGCTTTGTAGAGGGACGAGCAGTAGCTCGCTTGGCATTACTACCATCATAAAGACCAACCTAAGATTGTTGATTCCTTTGTAGTACCTATTGTACGACAAAGTACATTTTGACATACATTTTGGAAATTCCACTATTTTAAATTGAGTTAGGGATTTTTACTATGATGAGCAAAAGAATGCAAATATTTTTGTTCTTCTTATTTTTATTTGCTGTACTGACAAACTTCACGTCAGATTCCTGGAGTGATAGTTCTAGATTAGCTACAATTCAATCATTAGTGGAGTCTCATTCTTTTATAATTGATAAGTCTCAATTTATCTACACTGGCGATAAGTACTTTTATCAAGGACATTTTTATTCTGATAAACCTCCAATCTTAGCTTTATATGCTTCAATCTTTTACTGCTTGATGAGGTTAATTGGTATAAATTTTCATAATCACTATCATTTAACTTACTACCTTTTAACATTGCTAGTTGTGGGAGTTCCAACATGCATTGGCTTAGTTTATTTTTACAAAATCCTTAAGATTTTTAAAGTAGATGACCCAGGGGCAAATATTATTTTGCTAGTTACTAGTACTGGAAGTCTCATACTGCCTTACTCAACTGTAATTAATAACCACACTGTCGCGGGAGTGTTATTGCTGATTGGTTTCTATTATTTAATTAAGATGCAAGAAAGTATAAGTATAAAAGTTGCATTTCTTGTAGGTTTTTTAGTTACATTAGCAGGTAGTATTGATATATCTGCTTTCTTGTTTATTCCTTTTTTCGCAATTGCTTTTATCGATAAACCACTGAAATTAAAAGTTGCTTTTATCTTTGCTTGCACTCTTTTGTTATTCGTTTATTTTTCTATAAATATTTATACATCAGGTAGTCTAACTCCACCTGCAATGAATAAAGCTTTGTGGGATTATCCTGGATCAGCTTTTTCTGAAAGTACCCTTTCTGGGTTGTCTCATTATTCCGGTATCTTAAGCCAGGGGAAGTATGCATTTCATATGCTATTAGGAAACCGAGGCTTACTTTCTTACACACCTATTTTATTATTTTCTATTTTTGGCTTTGCGAAGGTTATCTTAAAACGGGAGTTCCAATACCGTAAGGAATATATCCTGATTATCCTTGCTTCATTTACTTATATACTAATGTACATTTTTCGCAGTAACAATTATAGTGGCTCATGTTATGGAGTTAGATGGTATGCTGATTTAATGTTTATTTTATTTTTACCATTAGCCCATATAATTCCTGATATACAAAAGTCAAAAGCTTTAAGAATATCATTTTTTCTGCTTGCTTTTCTTTCAATTTTTATCTCTTTTATAGGTACTATTTATCCTTTCTCTTTCCCAGGACAAGAGGACGATTCTAGCTCATTTATTGGTACTTTCATTTATGTTTTTCAAACACCTGGATTATTAATTAAATTCCGAAATATTGTAATTGCAATTGTATTTTGTTATGTCATATTTAGATTAAGCTATTTTTATAAAACCTCCTTCAGGGCTGTCTCACCGTTCGCCCCTACTAACCGCTAACGCTGACTATTGACAAAGTTCACAAGCCAATCTTTCACACTGTGGGTAGCGCGGCAGTCGTCTTCGTTATAGCGTTGGATAATATCTAGCAAGGCACGATCGCCTGTCCTTAACCACTCATCATACCAGTAAATACACTTGGCACCACTAGCTTCTGGATCGCGCCACTCAAAACCCAACCAACGGGCGATCGCTTTCAAAGCGTAACTTTCGACTGGTAACGCCACGCTTCGGGTTAATTGTTCATAAACATCTACAAACCGACTCAATACAGGTAGTACAGAAGTATATGGAGTTTGGTAAAGTCTCGCCAGTCGTTTGACTGTATCAAATTCATACACACAAAAATGATAAATAGGCGCTTCGGGGTATTGTTCAACCAAATCCAGAAATTGCTGCCAAATTAATTTTTCGTCTTCTGGTCGTTCTGCAAGCAAAGAATAAAACTTTTCTGTGTTTGCTTGCCTGTCAACAACCAAAACCCCTAACAAATAATCTAATTCTAAATCTGGTTGTGCTTCAATATCAAAATAAAGCTCTATGGGGGCTGTGAATGTGATATTTTCATTTAGTTCTTGGTGGCGACTCATCGCAGGTGACAAAAGCACCTTCTTTTGGACACTCGCCTTGTCGGTGAGGTTTGGCAGAATCACTCTTGAGTTCGAGTCGCGACTTGTTGAGAAAACTGTCTGCCGATCGCCTGGATACGAACTGGGGTAAATTAACAGTGGGCGATTTTCCAGTACAGATTTAGCTTGGATGATCAGCTTAGGGGCTACTTCACTGTCAAAACCAGGCAGGTTTTCTAGTTCTGTTGGGCTAGTTTTTGCCAGAGATTCTACTGTTGTGATCTCCAGTTTTTGTAGTTGAGTGTAGCGAACGGGTGTTACTCCTGGTAACAGTGAGAGGTGTTGCTGAGATTGGGCGATCGCGTAACAATTACTGTACCAAGAGCAAAGACTGCACCGCTGGCGGGAAATAAAAACCTCTGGCGCTTCTTCTGTTTCCAGAGTTTGAATACATTCCTCCAGAACGCGCTGCATTTGTGGCTGCCATTTACTCAGATCTACAGAATAACTCGCCTCTTTGCCACGCAATATTAACCAAGCAGTTTCTAACTCGACTTGCTGCACTATCCCCAGTACTTGGGCGTGAAACGCTGCTACAACTTGATATTCCTGTTTGGGACGCTTACCCAGTTCAATACTAGCTGGAACGTACATCCAATCTCCAAAGCAGGACTGTCCTGGCTGTTTGAGGAGTAAATCTGGACAGCTCAGCAGCTTGTCTGTTTCAGAGTAATTTACTAGAAGTACTCCTTGATAAATGCACTCAACCCCCTGCTGCATCAACTCTAAAGTCGCCGCATTGCCGTTGTGCCAGTCTCTACGTGGATAAGCTGGTCGCTGATAGGTCAAGTGGGTCAAAATACCAGCCCGAAGATTCAGCTTGTCCTGTTGGAGTTTAAGGAGCAAGTCATTGGTAGCATCTCGCTGGCTTCTGTCACCGTAAGTATCTAAAAAAGGTCGGCGCTTACAGCGTTGGTATTGCAGTAGCAGTTCGGCATTAATCAACATTCCTTTAAGTTAACAAGAATTAGCATTTTCTGGGAGTCACTTAGGTAACTAAAGGCGCTGTTTGTAAAAGCACCCCTTTTGAGAGAGAGTGGGAATGGGGAATTGCTAATTGCTAATTGCT
>CAZZYE010000319.1:5540-7941 GCA_964658145.1 uncultured Stigonema sp. | reverse complement strand
CGACTCTCTCCCCCCTAGCAAACGATTATCATTATTAAAGAGAAAACATCCCATTTTGTACTGCCAGCGCTAATCTTGAAGAGAACGATTTGAGGATAAACTAGGTTATTGTGAGGTTGCACAAAAAGGTCAGACTAAGTTGTTCACCAATTTGCTCCCTAAAAAATGGGGCAGGCTTGATGCCCCGGCTTTTAAGTCTGGGGCTGCTACATCTCAGTAGTGAAGCCTGCCCCATTTTTTCACGTTACGCGGGCGTCACTGTTGTCCAACAGCATCTCGTTTGGGTTTACGTTGTCCGACACGTTGGGAAGACTTTTTAGGCGTTTTAGGCGTTGGCTGTTGAATTGCTGTTTCATCTAGTGTCTTCTGTTCTACTGAGGGAGTAACAGCAATATTTGTTTCTAGTGGTGTCTCACTAATTGAAGAATCAGCTTGTTTCGTTTTCTTTCGAGTTTGTTTTTTCTTAGGGGTAGGCTCTATGGAAGTTTCGTTTGGTGTTATGGAAGCCGTTTCATCCAGTGTAGAACTGACGGGCTTTTTACGAGTCCGTTTTGTTTGAGATGGTGGTTTGGACGATTTTGGGGGCGATGCAACCACAGCATCCGCTTGATGTGATAAATCCACCGCAGTTTTTGGTACAGATGTAGAACCCATTCCTATCTGTAGCAAATGCCATAAATGTTCATGGCGACTTTCCATATAAGAGAGTTTTTGTTCACCCTCAGTGGTATCCAGAGCCATACGTTCACATTGGGCAAGGGAGAGGGTATGTTCATGGAATTGTTCTAAACTCAGGGTATCGTTGCCATCATGCAATGCCGCCGCCACAGTTCGGATGAGCCAGTCTTTGAGTACCCCAACGCAACCAATAGAACGTTCGTAGAAGTAAAGCCAATTTTGCATGAGTTCAGGAATATCAACATTAAGAGGTACTTGCTTGAGGAGCGCCAATAATGCAGATTGAAAGTCCTGGCGGTCTTGTTCGTGTTGATATAAATAACGCGGAAAATGGATATCGAGACCACGCCCGCAAGCACGCGCTTAAATTGCGGAAATTTAAAAGTTCGTAAGTCCCAATGAGAATGTGTAGCACACCCGTAACATTGGTCATGGACTTAATCCAGTCCAACTGGTCTAAAAGCTTACCAGCACTTGCACCAGTCCCAATCTTCATTAAGTGCTGTGCAACATCGGCGAATCACTGCTCGCACTCCTCGTTTGGTCATTGCCTCTTCTAATGCGTGGCGCAGTTCTGGAGAATCATTAAACTGTGCTGTTTTGGTGCGTCCGCGTCCTTTCTTCTCCCAAGTTTGCTCTGCATCAATATCTATCAGCATCCGCCGCTCGTAGAATGGTTCTCCCAAAAGTTTAAGCGCAGTGCGGTAATAATCTGCTCGATTAAACACCCCACCGTCAGGTGGTCGTGTTTCTAACAATAACAGTGGCATTGGAGACTGATTGCCGTTACGATAGCTCAAGGAATTGGAAACACCGGGTAAGTGTTCGGGTACATTCTCATTTAACCGTCTGGCAATCTGCCGAATCATGGTTGTCTTACCCACACCGCTTGGCCCATACACCAACACATGAGCAAATCCGGCGGGTTCTCGAATTGCACGCATCAAAAGCATATCTACCCGTGCTAACTGGGGATGTAAAACTGCATACTCCTTAAACTGGGTCAGTTGATGGTGCATTTCGACGCTTTGATTCCCGCTGAAAAAATTTTCCATTAACGATATTCCCCTAGTATCGGCAGTCGTGTTACATCCAACAGTTCAACGTTTTGAGATAGCGCAGGATCTGGAAGCCCATCTTTACTATTTGGTTCAAACTCCGGCAAAGGAACGTTAATTTGGGAGAACTGGGGTACACCTGAGTTGTTAAGTGTTAAATTCTCCAGCACTCCCAAAGCTTCCAAATCCCGTAATCGTTGCATTAGCAAGGTTTCATGCTCTTGCACCGCCGCGATGAAGTCTGCTAGCCGTTTGGCTGAGATATTTGTACTCACAGCATTACGCTTATCTTTTTGTCTAATTTCTTGGGCAGCTAACAGCACTTCTTTCTCCGTGCGTCCGACAAAGGTGCTGTAATACTGGGAGATACATTTAACCCATCTTCCCTCCAGGTACGCATAAGCTACACCCATATCAAAAGGGTCATAGCGCACTGGGACTTTGGTCTTTTCTACAATAGGACTTCGGAAAGTATCGTTCCAGTAATAAAGATAATTGACTTTAATTCCCTGTCCTGGTTGAACTAAAGCGTTTCCTTTGGGTGTACTTGGGCGTGTTGCCATGAGGAAGTCTTCGTTATATGCAATACGTCGGTGTTCCCTCTCCCCTGTCGTTGCTAAAGAGTCGGTATAAACTTGTAATGGTGTCGTACCCAAGGAATCATG
>CAZZYE010000319.1:0-5530 GCA_964658145.1 uncultured Stigonema sp. | reverse complement strand
AATCATGCTCTAAGTTGTCATAGACTTGGTAAGCCCACTCAGTTAGGTAGGTATATAAATCTGCCAATGTCCAAACGGCTTGATGTTTGGGATCAACAACTTTGGTCAGTTGGCGTGGTTGTTTACTGGCTTGGGTGTTGCCCAACAGGTTAAAAACAAATTCGGTATTTGTTGTTCCAAATAATCGCTCAACTACTGAACCAAAACGCGGTTTGCCACCGGGTCTTGTCTTTTTAATGCAGTGGTAGCGTGCTAATAAGGTGTCAAAGTAGACGCTATGAAATTCCTTGCCTCCATCTACGACGACGGCTCCTGGAAAACGACCAAAACGCTGGACGCAAGACCGTAGTGCCATCATGCAAGACCTGTAGCTGGGTGGGTCAAAGGTGAGATAAACGGACATGATACGTCGGGAGTAGGCATCAATCAGTAATGTCAACCAAGGTCGTCCTAAGTTACGACCAGTTGCTTGGGAGCGTAATTCGATGTCGAGTTGGGTGTGGTCAATATGGCAGATAGCAAAGGGTCTGTCTCCGTGCCGGGGTGTAGTTTTAGCTAGTTCTAATACAATCGGTTCTGTTGGGTATGCGGCTTTTGCTCCCTGACGTTTTAAAGTCTGCTCATGGGTTGGACGCTTTTTTAGCCGAGTATAGAATGTGCGCTCACTGAGTGGTTGTATGTTGGCGGAACAGCAGGCTCTTGTATATGCACGATAAACTGAAGCGGCTGGTGCTTGTCTTGGTGTCTCGAAATGTTCGGTAATAAATTTATCTAGTAAAAGGCTAGCATCTGTTGGTGCTTTGGGTTGGCGATTTCCTCTACTAGAGGTACGTGGGAGCAAACCAACATAACCGCAGCCGAAGGTGGCTTCGGCTTCACGAAACTGTTTTACCCATCGGGATAAGGTGCTTTGAGGTATGTCCTTATATATCTCTGTGTGATGCTGGAAATATGCTTGTACTAGATGAAATCTGCGATTGGCTTTTTGTAGATCCGCAGGAGAGGCCGCATCCATCAATTCACGCACTCCCTCATTGATGGTTGCTTGTTTTTCTGAGGTATGGATGTTGATAGTGCCACTGTCGAACAATTGCAGAAAAAATGCTGTGGGCAACTCCATTGGTTGCCCGACTTCGGGTAACAGTGTAGTTGTAGTCTCGCCCAAATTAACTAAAGTCCATAGTTGTGAGTCCCAGACCAATAAAGTGTTAGGCAAGAGTGTTGTGGGTGAGATGATTTCTCGATGATGCTGAGTTGTCAAGAGAGCTAAATGTGTATAAGCAGTATGAGTTTGCCCGTCTGCCCATAGTTGTACTCGCCAATGTTCAACTAGGGGAACTGCATACAAGTTTACGTAGAGTTGCTCTGTGGCAATCATGGCGTAGATATCGTTGGCACGCACTCCGGGAATGGATGCAAGTGTGGCAGCAATGGTTGTTCCTGGGTTGGCTTGGACTGCGCTGTGTATTTGTTCTGTAATGGAAAAGGGGACAATGTACGGGAACCTAAAGTAATCTTCTAAAAACATTAGGTTCTGGGTGAATATGGGATGCAGTTCGGTATCGGTGCGGACGTGGTATTTGAGTCCAAATGATTCGGCATGGGCCACTCCTGGTGGGCAGTGCCAATCACCAGTTTCGGTTTTTTGGTAGCGTCCGGGATATTTTTGGGCTAGTCGATTTAATTCGGTTTCGGGTTTCCATTCTTCCCAAGCTGCTCCTGTTGTCCTCAGCACAAAGAAGTCTGGGGTATGGTAGTGACCTATTTTTCGTCCTGTTTTGTTTTGGTACTGAATTTTAAATGGAGGTGGCTGGTCGTAGAACTCTAACACCTCTGAGTCGTGTTCCATTTGGTAAATTGCCCACAGTTCTACCGTGTGGCTTTCAAATTGGATGGTTTGACCCATTTTGCGACTAGGGTAGACTCCACTGACATTCTTGGCGCGTCCTTGTACACGACGTGAGGGTGGGGCAGCCCGAATTGTGGCGATTAGGTCTTTGCTTTGTACCGTCAGTTGCTGTTGAACACACCAATAGTCAAATTCGTCGGAGTTCATTCCAGTTTTTCACCATCTAAGAGAGTGCTTCTCTTTGTCTAGAGGCAGTTTTAGACTTTCACTACACGCATTGTTGACTACTAAATCATTGTCCTAAGTGAAGCATATCTTGGTGTTTTGAACCATATCTGAAGCTGAAAATTGATAATTCTCCTATTTTTAAAGGTTTTTTTGTCCAAGTTTTCTCCGAAAGCGTTTGTTAAACTCATACTTTTATTATGGTTCAGAAATTAAACACACGCTCATGATTTGATGCAAAGTTTTATGTCTAAGTTGACGCTCAAGTACGAAATTGCGTTAACTCTTGCTCTGTTTATGGTTCAGAATTTTTCTCATTTTTTAGTTCAAAGCACAAGAATCAAACCGAAAATAGGACATAGTGAACTGAAATGCTTTTCTAACAAGGTTTTTATCTTGATTTACGCAAATAGAAGTTGCTATTATTTGGTAGCAATCAGGGTGCAATTCTAAGAGCGCACTCCAGTTACCACCATTTCTAAGTTGTTAGGAGGCACCATAGTTATGCCACGTCGAATAGGCTTAATAGGACGGTGAGTGACTAACGCCAATTGCAGTCGTGACAAAATAGTTGCTAGCACAAGTTTTATTTCAAGCTGCGCCAAGGCAGCGCCAAGACATCGGCGATTGCCGCCACCAAAGGGCAAGTATTCATAAGGAGAAAATTGGCGTGACAGAAATCGTTCTGGCTTAAACCGTTTTGGATCAGGGTATACTGCTTCCCTCTGGTGAGCTAAGTAAATTGAGACATTCACGATTGTTTTAGGTTCAAGCTGATAGCCCGCAATCTCCATAGGCTGTTGTACAACTCGTGTGAAGGCGTTCACGGCGATCGGATAAAGACGCAGCGTTTCCGAGCAAACTGCGGTGAGATAAGGTAATCGAGCAATCTCGCTTTTGTCTCTAGCTGTAGCAGGAGTGAGAGAGTTCAGTTCCTCTAGGAGATTTTCCTGAACTTCAGGCAAGTAATGGCTCCAATACAACGCCCAGGACAGAGCTGCTGCGGTAGTTTCGTATCCAGCAAACACCAGTGTCAGTAAGGAATCGCGCAATTCAGTTTCCGTCATTGGTTTACCAGCTTCGTCACGCGCTTCCAGAAGCAAAGTCAGGATGTCTTGACGTGAAGAGTCGTGTTGCATTCTCCGCTCAGTAATGAGAGCATACACCAGTTGGTCAATCTGCTGTAGCTGATGCATCAAATGTCCCCACGGACTCCAAGGACCCAAGTCTTTTTGAAATACCGGAAAAAATAGCAATACAGAACTTAAAGGATAGTCAAAAACGTCAAACAGCGAGCTGAGTACTTGTCGCAGTTGGTTGTAATGGTCGCCCGTTTGCAGTCCAAACACAACGCTAAGGACGACGCGCAGGGAAATTTCCCTCATAACTGAGTGAACTACAAAGAGCTTTCCAGGAGTCCATTGACTTATAACTTGTTCAGCGATCGCACAAATAAGCTGACCGTATTCACGCATTCGCTCTGAATGAAAAGGAGGCATCAGCATTCGTCTTTGACGTTGATGGTGCTCACCATTGAGGAAGATGATAGAATTCTCTCCTAGTAATAGTTTTATAGTGTTACTTTTTTGAGTGGAACTAAGATCCTCTGGATTAGATGTGAAAATACTTTGTATAGCATCTGGGCTGCTAAAGTAAACCAGAGCAGGAAGTTCGTTCCCTAAAAGTCTAAAAGTATCACCGTACTGTTGAGACCAAGTATCTAAGGTTTCCAGTGGGCGAAGGAGAAACTGAATACTCTGCAATAAAGACGAAGTTTTTGGACCATCAGGAAGATACATAAGGAAGTATATTCTTAAATTTGTTATTATACAAAGTTTAATATTTTATTGTGTATTTTATATAAAAAAAAGTAAAATTTTTTATACTATAGTGAATTTGCATGATAAATGTAGCAATCCTATCATATGAGTGAAAATTACTTTTTTCAACGAACCGCTAAGACGTAGAGAGGAGGAGAGTACGTCCAAGTGTTTCCGTGCGGAAGAAACTGTCCGTCGCCAAAAAAAAGAGAGAATTTCACGAATCATTTAGGACTGCTATAGTAGTGGTTTACACTATCTCATTTTAAGAAGAAATTGTAATTACCTGGAGATTTGATTATGAAAAATTTATCCCTTTATCATACTTTTGGAGCAATTTTATTTTCTAATATTTTTTGTTTGTCTATTTCTTCTGTTTCTGCACAAATAATTCCGGATCGAACTCTACCCAATAATTCCCTTGTCACCCATCAGGGTAACAACAGCCTGATTGAGGGAGGAACCAAAGCAGGAGGCAACCTCTTCCACAGCTTTGAAAAGTTTTCAGTTCCCACTGGAAGTACAGCACATTTCAATAATTCTTTAGATATAAATAACATTATCAGCAGAGTAACGGGTTCTTCTATCTCCAACATTGATGGTTTGATCTCATCCCAAGGTGCAGCCAACCTATTTCTGATTAATCCCAGTGGGATAATTTTTGGTCCTAATGCCTCGTTAAACATTGGCGGATCTTTCTTGGCAACTACAGCTAGTAGCATGAAATTTGCTGATGGTGTAAATTTCAGTGCGACTGCACACCCTACCACACCGCTACTAACCGTAAGTATTCCTATTGGTTTGCAATTTGGAGGAAATCCAGGTTCAATTAATGTGCAAGGTACTGGACACACGCAGTTTATATACGGGAATCAGGTTGGTGCCTCCATTACCCTATTGGGACCAGGAGAAAGTCAAAATGGTCTACGTTTACAACTTGGTAAAACTCTAGCTTTGATAGGAGGTGATATTTCATTTGATGGTGGAGTAGCAACAGCCCCTTCTGGTCGAATCGAAATAGGTAGTGTTGATTCTGGTACAGTTGAATTAGCACCTATTCTTTCAGGTTGGAAATTAAGTTATGGAGGAGTAAATATCTTTAAAGATATCAGACTTACTAAACAGTCTCTGTTAGATGCTAGTGGAGTCTTGTTTGGCGACATCCAGGTTCAAGGTAAAAATATAAATTTTACAGACGGGTCACTAGCTTTGATTGCAAATTTTGGCTCTCTTAACTCAGGAGTCATACGTGTAGAGGCATCCGACACCCTGGATTTGACAGGAATAACATCTTTCAATGTACAGCCTTTTTTGGGCGCAACAAGAATTAATCGAGGTATTGTTACTTCAACTGAATCTACTGGGAAAGGAGCTGATATTATTATCTCAGCTAAGAAACTAATTGGTCGAGACTCGGAAATAATTACTCCTCTAACTTTTGGTACTGGTAATGGGGGAAATTTAACTATAAACTCTGCTGAATCAGTTGAAATACTTGGTGCAGCAGTTAATGAAAGCTCTGGAGTTAGCTCTACTTTTGGCACTGTAACTTACGGCCCTAGTCAGGCAGGTAATGTTAACTTATCGACTAAAAAGCTATTAATTCAAGATGGAGGAACTTTGGAATCTGTAACCT
>CAZZYE010000318.1:0-7946 GCA_964658145.1 uncultured Stigonema sp. | reverse complement strand
ATTAGCGATTAGCCATTAGCACTAATTCAAGTACACAGCACCATCTTGTTCAATTCTCAACGCACTTCTATCCATTGCCTGGTCAGTTGTTTCCTTGAGTGTAAGTTGCAACATTCCTTGTGGAGACGATGCCTGTGGTTTCACCATCAGCAGTCCATGATCTCGACGGTGGAATGTTACCGTTGCAGGTATATGTAAAGCTTGTAGCATGACACTAGACTTGCCTTGTAGGGTTCGTGGTGCAGTGTCGCCAATCGCTTGGTAGGAAATCGGTGCGTTTGTTTCATTAACTAGCTTAACACTTACCTTGCCATCTGTAGGCATTACCATGGCAACGGCGGGCTGTTGCTGTTGTGGCGATGGCGTTTGGATCACAGAACTTTGTGTTTGTTGACTGCTGGAATAGTTTCCACCATCCATAGTTGACGATGACTGGCTGGACTGGCTGGAGTTGTAATTCTGCGACGAGGTTCCATTAGGTGCTTCATCGCCAACACCCTGTTGGATCTGGGATGGTGATGGGGTAGCAGGGACATTGAGATTAGAACTCAGCCCTTGCGGGTTCGTGCGTTTTGTGTAAGCATTTGGGGGACATCCTTGAGGAACCGCGACTTGACTATTATGTGGTTCTTCGTAGAAAATTTTCGGGCAGGGGTTAGTTTTGCCATTAGGCTGTGGTTGTGGCTGTTGCTGTGCTACTGCTACTAGAGGAATTGCCGTAAGTAATGCCGCGCAAATAGCGCCTAGTAACTCACCAGACTTGCGGAACTTTTGAGAGTTTTTATTCATCTTTTTTGCCTCTTAGTTAAGATATCCAAAATTTTTTTCAAATAACTTTTACAGACAGTAGCCAGAATATTGAATGATTCTCACATCTACTGTGAGGTGGGCAATGCCCACCCTACTTACTATCTACATTTATTACGCTAAACTACAAAACACGACAAACTTTTATACCTAATAATTAAATAATAACAATTAATAATACTTCCTGCATCTAACTATAGAAGTGAAAATCAATATAAGTTTAAATAGGTTACTCCTACTTTAGTTTGAGTAAAATTAGGAATTAGGAATGATAATTTAGAAATTAATTTTAACTCCTAACTCCTAACTCCTAACTTTAAGTTTTATTAAGCTTCTTCCCAAAGTTGGCGAACATGGTCAGGCAACCAGCTAGCAATTTCCTCAATTCTTTCCGGCGATAATTCATCTTTAGTAGCAGAGAATACTGCCTGTACCGCTTGTTCGCGGTTTACATTTGGCTGCAATCCACCTTCATTTGCTACCCGAAATAAAAAGCGTTCAGAATCAATCTTAAAAATGCCAGGACCTTGCCAAGGTGGACGAACCCGACTCAGGAATCCCACAATCGGGTTTGTATCGTGCCACAAATCGGCAATTTCCATTTGCAGCGCTTTATCGTCTGTAGGTAATGCCTCTTTGTGCAGTTCCCCCTCAACTTTGTCAGCAGCTTCCGTAGTCATTAAATCGCGCATGACTCGAAACGTGACTTCGGTTATGTCTCTGGCGTCAAAGATATCCCCCAAGCCACCCTTCACCAATACTTTTTCTAGAAAGGGCAGGTCTTTTGTGGCGATCGCCGACGATCCTTCCCCTGAAGATTTCGGAGGATTTGTCTCATACTTGTGCAGCGTTTGACGCCCTATATCAGTCAGGGCTGCCTTACTGGGGCGACCATCGTCTGTAAACTCAGCATTGATATACAGATTTTGATCCAGGTAATCTAAATGACCCAATACTTCGGCTTCGGTTAATTCTTGACCTGCTATTTTAATGTTTGAGAAATCAACTGTGTGCAGTCCCTGCCCAGTTTCGTCAATTTTTTTTAGTAAAGTGGAGACTACGTCTTTTCTTATGGGAATTGGCATCTAACCCTCCAGAAATGGTTTTTATAAATGCTTTATAGCCAAAGGAATTTTTGCCGACAGATATCTAGCAGTTTGCACATCTACTAAGGAAAATTTTATTTCTTAGCAAGATCAAACTTCTAGAGGCTTAATTGATGACGCAATTCTTTAGGCATTGCCATTAAATTAGAAGGTAAAGTTACCTAATTTCATCTACCACAGGAAACAATTTATAAGTGCAGAATTAAGACTCTAGAGTGATTGGTAAAGTGACAGTGACAGTGGTACTGATACCTGGTGTGCTTTCAACTAGAATTTGACCTTGATGGTTTTCGACAATAGCTAGGGCGATCGCTAGCCCCAATCCCGAACCAGTAGCACTCTTTGTAGCCGTGTTTTCGACTGTATGGGTACGCGCTGGATCTACCCGATAAAAGCGGTCAAACAAGCGGGGTATTGCTTCTGCCGGAATACCAATTCCAGTATCACTTACCTTGATTTGCAACTGTGAAGTACTGTAACGCAATCGAGAAACGCGATTTATTGCCTCTACTCGTGCCAATTCCACATTCACGCGTCCTCCGGCTGGGGTGTACTGTAAGGCGTTACTAATTAAATTTGTGAATAGCCGCACCAGTTGCTCCCAGTTACCAATAAACGTGAACCATTTGTCAAGCAATTCCAAGTAACTTTCCTCAGCCGGAGGATCAATCAAGTTTAGAGAAAGGGTAATATTCTTGGACGCAGCTAACAGTTGCTGTTCTTCCACGACTTCTATAAGTAAAGCGTCAACAGGACAAAAGGAAAAGTCATATGTGCTGATCCCACTATCTTGCCGTGCTAGAAACAGTAAATCATTGACTAATTTCCCAAGACGCTGCGTTAACCGTTCCACCACCTTTAATTGTTGCCGATACTGTAAGTAATTAGTATCTTCTACTCTCCACTCCAAGTCAGCAAGGGCAACTTGCACATTAGTTTGAATCAAGGTGATAGGACTTCTCAGTTCGTGAGAAGCATCAGCAGTAAACTGTTTAAGGCGTTGATAGGACTCATACACTGGTTCCATTGCTTTACCTGAAAGAAACCAACCGCTTGCTGCAACGGAAAGCACCATCAACCCAGTACCCAGCGCTAAATCAAACATCAACTGGCGACTAGGTTTTGTCACTTCAAACCAGGGATGACTAACACGCAAATATCCCAGTACCTGCCGACCAATTTCTACCCTTTCTGTAACTTGTCGTAATAAAAGTGGGGAGTCCCTCACAACTTTGACCGTCTCACCCGTGCGATTAGGGTGTATTGGAATATTGAGAGGTTGTGATAAAGTTGACCAAAGCAATTCGCCTGTGGGACTAAACCACTCTAGGTCGATGTGGTCATCTTCTACGGTGTCGGTATTGTCGCGAAAACTGGCTTCGACATTAATCCGGAATTTACCTAAATCGGAGTAGGCTTGTTCTATGACGAGCGATCGCACGACGACTTCCACCACATGATTCAAGGTATCGTCAATCCGCTCAATTAAAGTACTGCGGACGTATAAATAAACTCCACTAGCAAACAGTAGTAGTAGCACGGCTGTGACAGCAGTGTACCAGAGGGCGAGACGGCGACGAGTAGCTTGAAACATGGAAGCCGAGAGTATGATTTCATTTACTATGTAAAGTATTCCATTCCAGTTATACGGGCTGCATCTGCCTGTCTGTTGGTCATTATGGCGAAATTAAAGAAGACTGCTCATCAAATAAATCTTAAAGATCCACAATACTATCTCAACCGAGAGTTAAGCTGGTTGGAGTTTAATAGCAAAGTATTGCATGAAGCTTGCGACCCGCGAACTCCCCTTCTAGAACGCCTCAAATTTTTAGCAATCTTTACTTCTAACCTGGATGAGTTCTTCATGGTACGCGTTGCGGCATTAAAGCAACAGGTAGAAGCGAAAGTCAGCCAGTTAACTTTTGATGGTCGCACACCGCAACAACAGCTAGACGAGATTAGCTTTGTCCTGCGTCCCTTGGTCGCCAAACAGCATCAACATTTTGAGCAAGTACTACGACCGCTGCTGGCAAATCAGAACATTTATATCTTGAACTACATAGATTTGACGGAGAAACAGCAGAAATATCTGGACAACTACTTTAATGAGCAAATCTTTCCCGTTCTGACTCCCTTGGCTGTTGACCCTAGCCATCCCTTTCCCTACATTTCCAACCTCAGTTTGAATTTAGCAGTTGTGGTCAAAAACCCAGAAACTGAAGAAGAATTGTTTGCGCGAGTCAAAGTACCCAACGTTCTGCCGCGATTTTTGTCTTTACCGTCAGAGTTAGGAATCCACCACAACGGACAACCAGCTAACTGGACTGGCATACCTTTGGAACAGGCGATCGCCCATAACTTGGAGTGCTTATTTCCAGGAATGACTATTCAAGAATACCATCCCTTCCGGATTACCCGCGACGCTGATTTGGCACTAGAAGAAGATGAGGCTGATGACCTGCTGTTAGCGATCGAGCAAGAACTGCAAAAACGGCGCGTTGGTGGCGATCCAGTACGGATCGAAATTCAAGCCCAAACTCCGGAAGCAATCCGAAGCCGACTGTTGCAAGATTTGGAATTAGCAGAAAGTGATGTTTACGAAGTTGATGGTCTTTTGGGACTGAGGGATTTGATGGACTTTATGGCATTACCACTGCCTGAACTTAAAGATCCACCTCGGCAGTCGGTAGTTCCTCCCCGCCTTTCGAGGATGAGAAACCCAAATAGGCGGCACATAGAGGAAGGAAAAGACTTTTTTGCTGTCATTCAGGAACGGGATTTGCTAGTACACCATCCTTATCAATCCTTTTCGGCATCGGTGGTGCGCTTTATTACCCAAGCCGCCCACGACCCAAATGTGCTGGCAATTAAGATGAGCCTTTACCGGACGAGTGGGGACTCACCAATAGTTAATGCCTTAATTGCTGCCGCCGTAAATGGCAAGCAAGTGTCTGTACTGGTGGAACTGAAAGCGCGGTTTGATGAAGAGAATAATATTTACTGGGCAAGGCGTCTAGAAAGTGTTGGCGTTCATGTTGTTTACGGTCTGGTGGGTCTAAAAACCCATTCCAAAATTATTATGGTGGTGCGGCGCGAACAAGACTCCATCCGTCGCTACGTGCATATTGGTACTGGCAACTACAACCAAAAAACGGCGCGAATTTACACAGATTTGGGATTGTTCAGTTGTCGCGAAGACTTGGGGGCTGATGTTACAGATGTATTCAATTTCTTGACGGGGTACTCCCGGCAAAAGTCTTATCGGCAACTATTGGTGGCGCCTGTGAATATGCGCGATCGCTTTGATGCCCTAATTCGTCGCGAAATAGAACACGCTCAAAATGGAATGAATGGGCGCATTGTTGCCAAAATGAATGCCTTGGTAGATCCGCAAATTATCGCTACTTTATATGAAGCTTCCCGCGCCGGAGTGCAAATTGACTTAATCGTGCGAGGCGTTTGCTGTTTGCGCCCTGGACTGAAAGAAATTAGTGAAAATATTCGCGTCATCAGTATTGTCGGTCGCTTTTTAGAACACTCCCGCATTTTTTACTTCTATAACAACGCTGAAGAGGAAATCTATATTGGCAGTGCTGACTGGATGCCCCGTAACTTGGATCGCCGAGTGGAAGTTATTACCCCCGTGCAAGACTCAGATATTGCCAAGGATTTGCAAGAAATATTGGGAATTATGCTGGCAGATAATCGCCAAGCTTGGGAGTTACAGCCTGATGGCAGTTACATCCAAAGGCGTCCCTGTGATGATTGTCCAGAAGCTAGCTCACAAAAAGCTCTCATGTCTATGGCTTTAGGTGTGACTAGTGTTGCTTCAAACTTGATTAAGTCAGAAAAGACTTACTCTAACCTTGACAAGTAAGCGATCAGATAGCTTGCACCATTCTTAATAAGGGTAGGGTGGACACTGCCCACCAACGCAAAAATAGGCCTGAACGGTCAATGGTGGGCTTACTCTAACCTTGACAAGTAGCCGATCGCCACTTGTTTTTCCTCAACTTTAATTTTTTAGAAAAACCCCTTTTGTGAAGGACAGGGGTTTTATTCATGTACGCACCAGTTATTCAACCGTTGGATAGAGTAAGTTCTGGCACTTGTTCTCATAAACTAAAAAAGTTATTGTACATTTTTTGTGTTTATTTACTAGGATGTTAATGTTGTCCTGTGAGTCTTCTACCTTGCGCCTTCTCGTGGTTGACGATCATGAACTGACTCGTTTAACCCTGAAATTAGCTTTTTCTTGCCAAGAAAATATTCAAGTAGTCGGCTTAGCCAGTAATGGTCAAGAAGCTGTGGAAATGGTCAAAAGCCACAATCCAGACGTAATTCTTCTTGATTTACAGATGCCGATTATGGATGGTTGGAGTGCATCTAGTCATATTAAAAAAATTGCTCCAAGGACTCGCATTATTGCTTACTCATCAGTGGAAGACACTAAGCTTCAGGAAACAAACGCAACGGGCTTGGATGCTTTTTGTAGAAAAGATGTACCAACAACTGAACTAATTGCTTTAGTTAGGCAGTTAGGACAGCGTGTACACGAGCGGAAAAGATCGTAATAAATGATACATAAAATATTCTTACCTAACCAAGGAAAAGCTGTTTTCAAGGTTAGGAAAATTCTAATGCTGAAATGCGTCAATATAACCGTGAGTTAACGGTTACTATCGGCGCGATTTTTTATATTTTCTACCGTTTACGGTAACTCAATTTGTTTCCATAGGAAAGGTGCGTCTAAATTCATCAACTAACTCATCCATTTCTTCCAAAGCCTGATTTACATCAACTCTCAAAATACCCAAGTTTGGGCGTTCCAGAAGGCTAAGCAGGTACTCGCGTTTACTCTGAATAACGGCAAATCGTTCCTTTATAGTCTGTACATCCATATTTAATTGAATTAATATTTTCAATTGTGGCTTTTGAGCTTCACCCACGTTAGCGATTGAGAGTAATCACTACATTAAGTATAGGTAAACTTAGATATTTTGTCAACGGTAATTTACAGGAGTATTTTTGGTAAAAAGGTATTAAGAATTAATACTTACCTCAGATCATGTTACGCCAAATTTCTTTAGGAACACTCGGTTTAACTGTTGGCAGTGTGTTAACAATCATCGGTATTGCTGCCTACGCTACCAATAATGCCACACTTAATCTTGTCGGATTTTTTTACGGGCTTCCCCTAATCCTAGGAGGGCTAGCACTTAAAGCTAATGAAATGAAGCCTGTAGCTTTTAGTCAACCCACAACAACATCAGTGTTGGGACTACGTAAGCAGCAAGCAACTCTTACTCAAAATAAAATCCGCACAGACATCACCCGATATTGCTACGGACAAGACGCTCATCTAGATGTAGCCCTCTCTTTTCTAGGTCTTGGCGCAACAGACGAAGAACGACCAGTCATCAGTGGGTTACGAGAAATGGAAGTCAATGGGGCTTATGCCTTAATTTTGGAATTTGAGTCACCACTCATACCTATTGATGCTTGGCGACAAAAACAAGAAAAAATGACTAGATATTTTGGTCCTAGGGTGAAGGTTGAAGTCACACAGATAGGTTCAGATAAAATTGAACTGGCGCTGATTACTCAAAATAGTTAGTTGGTAGTTGGTAGTTGGTAGTTGGACAACCAACAACTAACAACCAACAAAAATTTACTTTTCTAAGCGAACCGCGTACCACTGGAAATATTGCCCAGGACCCAAATCTAACTCACAACTAGTGTCTAGTAAATACTGCGATCGCTTTTCGAGGGAATCAAACTTTTGTAAATCAGGTGACAAATCCAGAAAATTGATTTTTTCTAGGATTATCTTGAGCTTTTCCAGTAACTCTGAGGCGGTAAGAAATTGTTCTGGTTGGTTTGTTTCAAGAACAACAAAATTGTCTTGCTGATACATCAATGAATCTGGCATTTAAAAAACTTGGTAACAGTAAATAACGTAAGTTGCACTTTATAGTTAGGGCTGGTAATGGCTAATGGAAGACTGGTAGCAATTAGCAATTGACAATTAGC